>JASLAV010001009.1 GCA_030146905.1 Lentzea sp.
CTTCATGGAGCAGACGCCGCTGTCGGTCGGCAGCCCGCAGGAGGTCATCGACAAGACGCTGACCTTCCGCGAGCACTTCGGCGACTACCAGCGCCAGATGTTCCTGATGGACCACGCCGGCCTGCCGCTCAAGACCGTGCTGAACCAGCTCGACCTGCTCGGCGAGGAGGTCGTCCCGGTCCTGCGCAAGGAGATCGAGGCGCGCCAGGACCCGGAGACCGCCAAGCCGCCGACGCACGCGGGACGCGTCACCGCCAAGTACGGCGACAAGCCCGCGCGTCAGCCGCGGCCCAACGCCAACCGGGGTGACAACGTCACGGGCGGCTCTCCCTACCAGGACGCCGAGTAAGCACCATGACCCGTGCGAACGAGGCGTGGGAGTCCCTGATGAGGGCCTACGCCGTGCTGATGAAGCAGTTCAACGCGGAGGACGTCTGGGGCGAGCTGACCATGCGGGAGTACGACGTGCTGTACCAGCTGTCCAAGTGCGACAGTCCACTGAGGATGAGTGAGCTGAACCGCCACGTGCTGCTGAGCCAGCCGGCCCTGTCCCGCATGGTCGACCGCCTGGTCGAACGAGGTCTGGTCGAACGGTGCCCGGACCTCGGCGACCGCCGGGGTGTGCGCCTGTCGCTCACCCCGGCCGGCCGGGAGACCCAGCGCGCGATCGGCCGCCCGCACGCCCGCAGCGTCACCAGAGCCCTGAGCGTGCTGAGCCCCGAAGAGCTCGACCAGCTCGCAGTGATCACCGGCAAACTGGCCGGGAACGAGGAGAGATGACCACACAGTTCCAGCTCGTGGTGGTGTCGGCCGGCACGAGCGACCCGTCGTCCACCCGCCTGCTCGCCGACCGCGTCGCCCAGCGCGTCGCCGGCCTCGGGCAGCAGAAGCAGATGACCGTCGGCGTTCAGACGGTCGAACTGCGCGAGCTCGCCGGTGAGATCGCGAACGCCCTGGTGTCCAACCACATCGGCGCGAAGCTGCAGAAGGCGATCACCGCCCTGCAGCACGCCGACGGCATCGTCGCGAGCACCCCCGTCTACAAGGCGGGCGCGAGCGGGCTGTTCACGTCGTTCTTCCAGATCCTCGACAACGACCTGCTGATCGCGAAGCCCGTCGTGCTCGCCGCGACCGCCGGTACCGCACGGCACGCGCTCGTGGTCGACGACCAGATGCGTGGGCTGTTCGCCTACCTGCGGACGGTCGTGGTGCCGACATCGCTGTTCGCCGCGACCGAGGACTGGACGGACCCCGGCCTGAACAAGCGCATCGACCGCGCGGCCCTCGAACTGGTGGCGCTCATGGCCGCCGGGTTCGAGAAGACCGTGCGCGACGAGTCGTGGGGCCGCTACCAGCACGAGTTCGGCAGCGCGGGCGGCACCGAGCTGTCGATCGACTTCGACTCAGACCTCATGCGGCTGGCCGCGGGTGGGAACGCCGGCGGGACCGCGAGCTAGTGGCGCGACCCAGAACGTTAGCTGGGTGATTCACGCTCAGCAGGACACCTCGCGACACCGCCCCCACGCCCCCATACGATCCAGCATGAGGACGTGGGGGCGGCACCCCGATGCGCCCGTCTGACCGCGAATTCGCCCGGCAACGTTCCGGGCCACACCACTAGAAATCCGCACCGCGCGAGAGCTTCTCGTGTGCGCGAAGCTCCGCGAGTGCCCGGGAGTGCATGTCCACGGCGGCGTCGTACGCGGCGCCGCCGAGCACCAGCCGGTGCGGCGGCTCCGGCGAGCTCATGGCGTCGATCACCGCCCGCACGCCGCGTCCGGGATCACCGGGCTGCTTGCCGTCCTGGTCGGCGAACGTCGCACGGATGCCCTTCACCAGGTCGACGTAGGCGTCGACGGTCTCGTCGACCGGCTCGTCCCGAAAGCCCGCGTAGGCCTTGGTGCGGAACGATCCCGGCTCGACGACCAGGACACGCACCCCGAACGGCGCGACCTCCTGGCGCAGCGTCTCCGACAGGCCTTCGAGGGCGAACTTCGCGGCCGAGTAGTAGCCGAAGCCCTCGATGCCGACGAGTCCCGCCAGCGAGGACATGTTCACGATCCAGCCGTCACCTCGCGCCCGCATTCCCGGCAGGACCGCGCGCACCACCCCCACCACGGCGAACAGGTTGAGGTCGAACGTGCGGCGGACCGTCTCGTCCCGCGTTCCCTCCACCGAGCCGTACCAGCCGCGGCCCGCGTTGTTGACGAGCACGTCGATCCCGCCGAACCGCTCCTCCGCCGCCGCGACGGCCGCGCGGACCTGCTCCGCGTCGGTGACGTCGAGCGGCAGCACCAGCACGCGGTCGCCGTGCCGTGCGGCCCATTCGCTCAGCTCGGCGGGGCGGCGCGCGGTCAGCACCACCCGATCCCCCAGCTCCAGCGCGGCCTCGGCGTAAGCCATCCCGAACCCGCCGGGCGTGCCACCGGTGATGAACCAGGTCTTCATGGACTTCTCCTTCCGCTATAGCGCTCACTGTAGCGCTACATGAGCTACTATAGCGATATGCAGAACGCACGGGATCGGCTGCTGCTGGCAGCGGCGGAGTTGCTGGAGAACGGCGGCACGGTGTCCACCAGGGCCGTGTGCGAGCGCGCCGGGGTGCAGGCGCCGACGCTCTACCACCACTTCGGCAGCAAGCAGGGCCTGATCGACGCCGTGCTCAACCACGGCTTCACCCAGTACGTCGCGGTGGAGAGCTCCGGTGACCCGCTACGCGAGCTGCGCGAGGGCTGGGACCAGCACGTGCGGTTCGGGCTGGAGCACCCGTCGTTCTACGGCCTGCTCTACGGCCGCGCCGAGCCGGGCAAGCCCTGCGCCGTCACCGCTCCCGCCCACGCCGCGCTGCGCGAGCGGTTCACGGAAGCCGCCAGGAAGGGTCTGCTGAAGGTGCCGGCGGACGACGCGGCGGAGCAGGTCCTCGCCGCGAACGTCGGTGTCACGCTGACGCTGATCTCCCAGCCGGAGCCCGACTTCGGGCTGTCCGGACGGGTTCGCGAGGCGGCGCTGGCCGGGGTGCTGCACGCACCGGCCGCGGAGGCACCCGCCGGCCGCGCCGGGGTCGCGCTCACCCTCCGCGCGCTGGTCGACGAGGACCCGGCGGACCTGACGCCGGGCGAACGGGCGCTGCTCGGCGAACTGCTCGACCGGCTGGCGCGCTAGCGGCGTTCCTCCGCCCAGGGCACGAGTTTCCGCTCCGCGTACGACAGGCCGTAGAACAGCCCGACGCTGATGATCGCGAGCAGTGCCATCGCCGCGAACGCCTGCGCGGTGTTGGCGCTGCCGCCCGACTGGGAGATCACGAAGCCCAGCCCCGCGCTGGAGCCGACGAACTCGCCGATCACCGCACCGATGACCGCGAGCGTGACCGCCACCTTCAGGCCGACGAAGATCTGCGGCAGCGCGTGCCACAGGCGCAGCTTGAAGAACTCGTGCGCGCGGCCGGCGTCCAGCGACCGGAACAGCTCGACCAGCTCGCGCGGCGTCGACTTCATGCCGGACGCGGTCGAGATGACGATCGGGAAGATCGACACCAGCACCACCATGAACACCTTCGACTCGATGCCGAAGCCGAACCACACCACCACCAGCGGTGCGAGCGCGACCTTCGGCACGGCGTTGAGCGCCACCAGCAACGGGTAGAACATCCGCTCCAGCACTCGCGAGCCGACGATCAGCAACGCCACCGGCACACCGACCAGGACGGACAGCCCGAACCCGATCACCGTCTCCTGCAACGTCACGAGGGCCTGGCCGAGCAGGTATCCCGGCAGCTCCAGGAACTCGGCGACGACGTCGGCCGGTGACGGGACGAGGAACGGCTCGACGGCGAAGACGATCGTCGCCAGCCACCACAGGCCGACGAGCGCCAGCAGTCCCAGCACGGGCAGCACGGCCTTCACGTCGTCACCTCCTCCAGCACCGCCCGCAGCGACCGGCTCACCTCGTCCAGCTCGACCTGTCCCAGCGCACGTGGCCGCGGCAGGCGGACGTCGACGATCCTGTGGACGCGGCCGGGGCGCGGGCTGAGCACGACGATCCGGTCGGCGAGCAGCACGGCCTCGTCGATGGAGTGCGTCACGAACAGCACGGACCGGGGCTGGTCGAGCTGGATGCGTTGCAGTTCGGTGGAAAGCTCGGTGCGGGTGATCGCGTCCAGTGCGGAGAACGGCTCGTCCATCAGCACCACGCGCGGGCTCTGGATCAACGACCGGCACAGCGACACCCGTTGCCGCATGCCGCCCGACAGCTCGTGCGGCAGCCGCTTCTCGAATCCGCCCAGCCCGACCAACTCCAAGAGCTCGTGCGCGCGGGCGCGGTGGTCACGCAGGCCGAGGATCTCGACCGGCAGCAGGACGTTGGCCAGCACCGACCGCCACGGCAGCAACGCGGGACGCTGGAACATCACCGACACGTCGCGGCGCGGCCTCGTGACCTCCTCCCCCGCCACGAAGGCGCGTCCGCCGGTCGGCGTGAGCAGCCCCGCCACGAGGCGCAGCAGCGTCGACTTGCCGCAGCCCGAACGCCCGATGACCGCGACGAACTCGTGCTCGCCCACCTCAAGGTCGACGCCGTCCAGCGCCCGCACGCCGCCGAAGGTGTGCGAGACCTGGTGCAGGCTGATCACTTCGGCGCCAGCCCGAAGGACACGAGGTCGTCGGCGCGCACCGACCCCGCCTGGATCGCGCCCGCGTCGGCGAGCGTGCGGATGATCTTGTCCACGCGCAGCTCGGTGAGGCCGCCGACGCGTCCGACGTAGCCGGTCGGGCTGACGTACGGCGCCATCAGCCGCACCTCGGTGTTGGCCACGATCACGTCCTGGGCCGGTTGGTACTTCCTGAGGATCGGACCGACCTCGTCCGGGTTCTCGGTCGAGTACTCCAGTCCCCTCAGCAACGCCCCCGCGAACTTCCCCGCCAGCTCGGGCTTGGTGGTCGCGATCTCCTTCGACGTCACCAGCGCGTTGCCGTAGAGGTCCGGCACGAGGTCGCCGTACGGCAGGACGACGGCCTTCCTGCCCTTCGCCGCGGCCTCGATCAGCGGCTTGCCGACGACGAACTGGCCGATCCCGTCGACCTGTCCCGCCGCGAGCAGTTGCGGCAGCGCGGGCGGGGCGGACGGCACGAACTGGACCGTCGCGGGGTCGATGCCCGCGGCCTTCGCGTAGACGGGGAACATCACCTGGTTCGTCGAGCCCGGCTGGTCACCGATCCTCTTGCCCGCGAGGTCGGCGGGCTTGGAGATCCCGTTGCCCTCCAGCGCGACGATCGCGGCGAGCGACTTCTGCTGCACTGCGGCGATCATGGTGACCGGCAGCTTCTCCTTCGCGACGGTGATCGCGGTGGCGGTGAAGTCCGCGACGCCGAAGTCCGCTCTGCCACCCGCGACGAGCTTGAGCACGTCGACGCTGCCGGTGCCGGGCGTGATCTTCACGTCGAGACCGGCCTCGGCGAAGAACCCCTTCTCCTGCGCCACGTAGGCGTAGGCGTCGCGGCCGAACGTGCCGAACGACGTCAGGTAGTCGACCTCGGTCCTGTCCGCGGCGGGTGGTGGTGGCGATGCCCCGCACCCCGCGACGACCAGAGCGAGCAGAACGGCTGAAACCGCTTTCCTCATGTTCCCTCCCCCGGAGGCACCCTCGTGGTCGAACATAGAGGTCGGGGAGGACGGATGAACACGACCAATCTGCCCGTGGCCGTCATCGGCGCCGGCCCGATCGGGTTGACCACCGCGCTGGGACTGGCCTCGCACGGCGTCCCCGTGGTCGTCTTCGAGGCAGGTCACGACCTGTCCGGCGACACCAGGGCCGGCACGGTCCTCACCCGCACACTGGAGGTCCTCGACCGGTACGGCGCGCTCGGACCGGTGCTGGAGGTGTCGCTGCGCGTCGACGAGATCGGCGAGGTGGACCGGGCGACCGGGACGCCGGCCGGGAGCGTGCTGACGTCGGCTCTCGCCGGTGAGACGCGGTTCCCGTTCCTCGTCAACGTTCCGCAGCACGAGCTGGAGCCGGTGCTCGCGTCTGTTCTCGAAGAACGCGCTCCGGGCGCGTTGCGGATGCGGCACCGGCTCGTCGACTTCACGCAGCACCGGGACGGTGTGACGCTGCGACTGTCCACACCGGATGGAATCGTCGAGGCGGAGGCCGCGTACGTGCTGGGGTGTGACGGCGGGCGTTCGACCGTGCGGGAGCGGCTCGGCGTCGGCATGGGCGGGCACACGCTGGAACAGCGGTACGTCCTGGTCGACCTCGTGTGCGACCTGGACGTCGCCAACCCTCGGGACTACCCGTACCTCGCCTACTTCGGCGACCCCGAGGAGTGGATGGTCCTCGTGCGGCAGCCGCACTGCTGGCGGTTCGTGTTCCCGCTCGCGGCCGGCCGGGACGAACCGACACCCGCCGAGCTGCGCGACAAGGCCCACCACTTCATCGGCGACGTCGACGAGCTGGAGGTGCTGGACAGCAACGTCTACACCGTGCACCACCGCGTGGCGGCGGAGTGGCGCAGGGACCGGGTGTTCCTGATGGGCGACGCGGCGCACCTGATCACCCCGATGTGGGCGCTGGGCCTGAACACCGGCGTGCTCGACGCGTCGAACCTGCCGTGGCGGCTCGCGTGGGTGCACCGCGGGTGGGCGTCGGACGCGCTGCTCGACGGCTACGAGACCGAGCAGAGACCGGTGGCCCTGCACGGTTCGGGCACGCTGGCGGAGGCGGCCCGTGCGGTGATGGACCGCCGTGCCGGCCCGGCCGCCGGGTGGACGGACGCGATGACCCGCACGCTGCTCGGCGTGCGGCTGGGCGCGGACTGGTCGATGGTGCGCTCAGGGCCTCTACGGGCAGGCGACCGGATCCCCGACCTGCGGCTCTTCGGGTTGCGCGGTCCGGTGCACCTGCACGAGCTGTGCCGCGACTCGTTCGTGGCGCTGCACCTCACCGACGCCCGCCGCCGGCCGTTCCTCCCCGCCGACGGCCCGGACGGGTTGCGCCAGGTCGTGGTGAGCCGGTGGGACGCGCCGCACGACTCGGGTCTGCGCGACCACGCCTTCTTCGACCCCGGCTCGACGGTCCGTGAGCGCTTCGGCCTCGGTGACGCCGTGGTGCTGGTGAGGCCGGACGCGCACGTCGCGCACATCGAACCGTGGACGCCCGAGTCGTGGCGGAACGTCCGGGAACGCTATCTGCGGGAGGTGCGTCTTGCGGGGTGACGTCGTGATTTCGCCGGACGGCGAGGAGATCGTGCTCGTCGACGTCGGACAGCGCGTGCTCCACGACGACCCGGTGGTGCGGGTGTGGGAGGTGGCGCTCGAACCCGGCGAGACCCACGCCTGGCACCTGCACCACAACCCGTACGTGGTGCTGAGCATCGAGGGGTCGCAAGGCCGCATGGACTGGCTCGACGGCAGCGAGCCGCGGTTCATCTCCGAGCACCGCGGCGGGTTCGTCCTCCGGCCCGTCTCGCCCGTGCACCGGCTGACCAACATCGGGACCTCGCCCTACCGCAACCGGCTCGTCGAGCTGAAGGACCTCGGCGAGAACGCGGGCGAGCCGCTGGACGTCGCGCAGGGCGACGTCAGCGTGCGGACGGTGTGCGACGTGGCGCTGGACCTGGAGGGGCCGCACGTCCTCGCCGCTCTCGACAGCGAGGACGTGCGGCTGCACCCCGGCGGGCCCTGCTCGGTGGACGGCGAGTGGTTCGTCGTCCGGCTGGGCTACCTGTTCAGGTAGGGCTCGATGTCCTCCGCCTCGGCCACCTGACGCACCTCGACGGACATCTCCTCGACGCCGGCGAAGCAGGTGATGTACTCCTCCGCGACGGCCGTGGCCTCGGCCAGGTCCTTCGCGCTGATCAGCAGGAACCCGCCGACGACCTCCTTGGCCTCTGCGAACGGGCCGTCGACCGACTTGACCGCCGTGCCGCGCCTGCGCACCACCGCGCCGACCTTCTGCACGCCCTCGGCGCCGAGCACGACGCCGTCCGCCTCCAGCTTCCCGACGAACGCCTGCATCCGCTCGACCAGCTCGGGGCTCGGCTCCCAGGAGGCGTTGTCGTCCTCCTGGACCCGGTGCATGAGCATGAACCGCATGTTCTCTCCTCGTTGTCGACTGGCAGCGTCGCGGCTGCCACCCCTGCGTCGATCGACGTCACGGAGCTTTCGACATTCTGCGCAGAACTTTCTTCACCGCGTGCGGGACACGAGGTGTCCGGCGGTGCGCAGGGCGAGCGCGGCCATCGTGAGCGACGGGTTGGACGTGCCGAGCGACGGCATGCTGCCGCAGCCCACCGCGTACAGGTTGGGGTGGTCCCAGCAGCGTTGCCACTCGTCCACGACGGAGTCGCGCGGTGACGTGCCCATCACGTGCGTGCCGCCGCTGTGCCCGGCGCCCCAGTACCTGAGCGGTTCGCCGTTGTGCTCGAAGTAGTGCCCGTCGCCGGGCTTGTACGCCGTGTGGTCCTCGGCGCCGAGCATCTCGAAGATCCGGTCCGACACCCGTTTCGCCGCCAGCAGACCGTCCTTCGCGTAGTCCGAGAGTGCGTAGTGGACGGACGGCCGCGGGTTGCCCAGTGCGTCGCGCTCACCGGCGAGCGTGACGCGGTTCGCCGGGTCGGCCTCGTGCTCGACCTCGATCTGCAGCGTGAACTGCCGGCTGACGCGGGCCGCCACGGCTCTCCTCAGCGCGTCGCCCCGCAGGCCGGCCGCGACGAACTCGGCCGTGTCCGAACCGGGGCTGCCCGCCGACCAGCCCCAGCCCCAGTTGCCGATCTCGATGCGGAACGGCGCCCGCGCGCGGCGCTCGGGTCCTGACCGGAACGTCTCGATGCCCGTCGTCGAGCCGGGTCCGCGGAACGGGCCGACCGGGTGCGGCATCAGCGCCCACGTCAGCAGCACCGGGTGGCCCATGAGGTTGCGGCCGACCTGGCCGCTGCTGTTCGCGAGCCCGGACAGCAGGAGAAGCTTGGCGTTCTCGATGGCGTGCGCGGCGAGGACGACGACGTCGGCTTCTTCCTCGTGCAGCGTGTGCACGCCGGTCGTGTCGTCCTCGTAGCGCTGGTAGGTGACTTTGGTGACGCGGCCGGACGCGTCGGCGTGCACGCGGTTCACCACGCACCGCGTGCGCAGTTCGACGTTGGACGACCACCGCTTCTGTGTCCGGTGGGGCGTGTACTTGGCGTTCTCCGGGCAGATCGGCACGCAGCTCGCGAAACCGGCGCAGAGGTGTCCGTCCGGCCGGTAGCCGTCGACGGGAACGCCGTTGCGCGCCTGC
>JASLAV010001013.1 GCA_030146905.1 Lentzea sp.
GGCGAGGAGGCCGGCCCGGCCGAGCCGTCGAACGTCGAGCTGCTGATCGAGATCCGCGACCTGCTGGCGGCCCAGCAGAACGGGCACCAGCAGCCGCAGCCGCCGTCAACCGACGTGCGCGCCCCGAAGGTCTGAGCGACCCCCGGCCGTCGCTCGATGTCGGGGTGGCGGCCGGGATCGGTCCGAATGCGGCCGAGGGCGGCTTGCATGGCGGGCGGGTGCCGTCGTGGCTGGCCGGTCGCCGGGTGGGTGCAAGGCTGATCGCCGGGTCCTGCGCCGCCGGGACCGTGGGCGGACACCACACGCCGTCAGGTACCGCCGGACGACAGGCGGCTTGACCCCGTCAACGGCACACGCGACACCGGTGTTGTCACGTGACAGCGGCCCACACGTGCCTCAACCGCCGTGGTGCGGCGGTCTGTTCTCGCGGTACCAGGCCTCGCGGTCGTCCGGACCGGGCCCACCACCCCGCTCGTCCGAGGTCGTCTCCGGCAGCACGTCGCCGAAGACCTCCGCCAACCGGCGACGACGCCGCACAGCGGCGGCGTCGTCGGCCGGCTCGGGTGTGTCACTCTTCGTCAAGACCGCTCAGCTGTTCGATCACGTAGGGCACGAGGGCCGACAGCGTTGCCATGCCGTCGCGGACCGCGGAGCGCGAGCCCGCGAGGTTCACGACCAGCGTGCTGCCGGAGACACCGACGAGTCCGCGCGAGATGCCCGCGTCGACCGCTCCCGCGGCCAGCCCGGACGCGCGGAGGGCCTCGGCGATGCCGTGGATGGGGCGGTCCAGCACGCCCTGCGTGGCGTCAGGGGTGACGTCGCGCGGGGACACGCCTGTGCCTCCCACGGTGACCACCAGGTCGACGCCGCCGATGACGGCCGTGTTGAGCGCGGCCCGGATGTCGACCACCTCACCCTCGACCGCGACGGTGCCGTCGACGATGAAGCCCGCTTCTTCGAGCAGTTCTGTGACGAGAGGGCCGGAGTTGTCGTCCTGCTCGCCGTGCGCCACCCGGTCGTCCACGATCACGACCAAAGCGCGGCCAAGGCGCTGCGCGCTGCGTTCCATGCGATCACCGTAGCGGGAGTCGGACTTCGAAGCGGCAGCCAGGACCGTGGTTCTGTGCGGCAATTCTCCCCTGGTGCGCGTCGACGAGCCCTCTCGCGATGGAAAGTCCCAGTCCGGCGCCTGTCGGGTTGCGTGCCGCCGAGCCGCGGAAGCCCACGTCGAACACCTGTGGCAGCACGTCATCGGGGATGCCGCCGCACGCGTCGTCCACGCGCACCACCGCGAAAGCTCCGTCCACATCGACCTGAACGGCGACGGAACCGCCCTCCGGCGTGTGGCGAATGGCGTTGGACACAAGGTTGCGCACGACACGCATCAGTTCCGGATCGGAGCCGCGCACGACAGGCCACTCACGAGCGTCGGCGCGCAGTGCCACGCCCTTCAGGGCGGCGACGGGGCGGGAGGCGGCGACGACGTCGCTCACGACGTCGGCCAGCCGCACGTCGTGCAACGTCAGGTTCAGCGCGCCCGCTGTGATCCGCGAGAGCTGGAACAGGTCGTCCACCAGCTTCGACAGGTGGTCGGCCTCCAGGGCGATCTGCTTGGCGTAGACGGCCACCTCGCCCGGTTCCGAGACGACGCCGTCCTCCAGCGCCTCGGTCATCGCCCGGATGCCGGCCAGCGGCGTCCGCAGGTCGTGGCTGATCCACGCCACCAGCTGCCGCCGCGCCGCCTCCGCCTCGCGCTCCCACATGGTGCGGCGGGCGATCGCGCGGCCCAGCATGATCGAGAACGGCACGGTGATCAGGCCGACCAGCGCGCACGCCATGAGCGTGGCGTTGAGCATCGGCGTGAACATGAACCCGCTGACCATGAGCACACCGGCGATGGTCGCCACCACCGGCACGATGACCATGACGGTCATCGCGGTGGTCAGCGACACCCTGCTCAGTCGGTCGAACACCGGTCATACCTGTATCCGACGCCCCACACCGTGCTCAGCCGGCGGGGTTTCGCGGGGTCCTGCTCGATCTTCTCGCGCAACCGTCGCACGTGGACGGTCACGGTCGACTGGTCGCCGAACTGCCAGCCCCACACCCGTTCCAGCAGCTCGGCCCTGCCGAACGCCTTGCCGGCGTTGCCGATCAAGAACGCCAGCAGGTCGAACTCGCGGGTGGTCAGCTGCAACGGCATCCCGTCCAGCGTCGCGGTGTGCGCGGCGACGTCCAGCACCAGGTTCCCGTCACGCACCACTCGCGGCTCGTAGGCGCGATGGGCCCTGCGCAGCACCGACGAGACGCGCAACGCGAGCTCACGCGGGCTGAAGGGCTTCGTGACGTAGTCGTCCGCGCCGATCTGCAGCCCGGCGATGCGGTCCTCCTCCTCGCCCAGCGCCGTCAGCATGACCACGGGCGTGCCGGCGCGTTCCCTGATCCGCCTGCACACCTCCAGGCCGTCGATGCCCGGCAGCATCAGGTCCAGCACCACGATGTCCGGTTCGTGCGCGGACATCAGCCGCAACGCCTGCTCCCCGTCTCCGGCGAGCTCGACCTCGTACCCGGCGTGTTCGAGGTAGCGACGCACCACGTCCCGCACCGTCGTGTCGTCGTCGACGACCAGAACCCTCTCCACCACGCCACCACGCTAGGCCACCGAGGGCGGTCAGGCCCGCGTCCGTCACCAGCACGTAAGAAGGGGCCGTACCTGTGCGCGGGGCAGGTGCCCACAGGTACGGCCCCCTCCGGGGTCGTCACGCCGGGTTCCGGCGGGCGGCGGATGCCAGAACCCGGCGTCCCCCGACCTAACCCACCTCGACGCCGTCGAGGGTGGCTTCCACCGTCCGGTCGTCGGACAGCGTGATCGCGACCTTGTCGCCGGGAGCCTTCGACCGGACCGCGGCGACCAGCGTGTCCGACTCGTCGATGCGGCGGTCACCGAACTTGGTGATCACGTCGCCGGCCTTCAGGCCCGCCTTCTCGGCTGCGCCGCCAGGGGTGATCTCGGTGATCCTGGCGCCCTGCTCGGTGGACTCGACCTTCACGCCGAGCACGGTCTGCCTGGGCTTGCCGTTCTTCACGATCTCGTCGATCGTGCGGCGCGCCTGGTCCATCGGGATCGCGAACCCGATGCCGACGGAACCGGCCTGGCCGCCGGAGGAGTTCGGGCTGTAGATCGCCGAGTTGATGCCGACGACCTGGCCCTGCATGTTCACGAGCGGTCCGCCGGAGTTGCCGGGGTTGATGGCAGCGTCGGTCTGGATGGCGTTCAGCACGGTCGCCTGCGAGTTGCGGGCGTCGCCACCGGCCGACACCGGGCGGTTCAGCGAGCTGACGATGCCGGAGGTGACGGTGCCGGACAGCTCGAACGGCGAGCCGATCGCGACAACGCCCTGGCCGATCTTCATGTCACCGGAGTTGCCCAGCTGCACGACCGGCGCGCCGGAGATCCCCTCGGCCTGGATGACCGCGATGTCGGAGCTCGGGTCGCGGCCGAGGATCTTGGCGCTGGCGGTCTTGCCGTCCTGGAAGACGACCTTGATGTCGCCACCGGCAGCGGCACCCTCGATGACGTGGTTGTTCGTCACGATCTGGCCGTTGCTGGAGATGACGAAGCCCGAACCCTCGCCGGCGCCTGCCCGCGTCACGACCTGGATCTGGACGACGGACGGCAGCAGCCTGTTCGCCACGTCCTCGACGGAGCCCGCCGGGGCGTTGCCGGTCTGGGAAGCCGCGCGGGGCGCGTCGAGCGAGCTCACGGCCGACGAGTCGTTGGCGAAGTTGTAGCCCAGGTAGCCCCCGAGGCCACCGGAGAGACCGCCCACGAGCAGCACGAGGGCCGCGACGCCCGCCACGACCTTGCCCCGGCCCTTGGGACGAGGGGGAACGGGCGGCGGCTGGTAGCCGGGCGGGAGGTAGTACTGACCCGTCGTGGGCCCCTGAGGAGGCCCTGGAGGCTGTTCCGCGCCGAACTGCGCGGTGGTGGCGCCGAGGCCGAGCGGGTGTGGTTGGCCGGACCCTGGAGGAGGAAGCTGCTGGCCGGGTCCGGACCCGCCGAGCTGCGCCTGGCCCGCGTCAGGTGCGGGCACCTGCGGCTGGGCCGGTGAGAACGAGGCGGGCACGTCGCCGAGGCCCGCGGGGACGTCGTGTGCCCCGGTCTGGCCGGATCCCCCCTGCAAAGGATCCGGCCGACCGGGATCCGGCGACTGCGGGCCCTGCTCCCGCGCGCCGGAGTGTGTCTGACCGGCGCCCGGCGGCACGGAGTCTGGCTGGTCCGGCTGCTGCGCTGGCTGGTTGCTCTCGGTCATGCCCATAGTCTCGGGTGTCGTCCTGAGAGAAGCCTTAAACCAGCCTGGGAGCTACTTGTGTGTTCCCCGGAGGCGTTCCGCGATCTGTTCGGGCGTCACGTCGTTGATCCACACGGCCTCGCCGGACTCGGAGCCCGCGAGGTACTTCAGCTTGTCCTTGGTCCTGAGCACCGAGAAGACCTGCAGGTGCAGCCACATCTCCTCGCGCCCGGCGTTCACCGGCGCCTGGTGCCAGGCCGCGATGTAGGGCAGCGGGCGGTCGTACAGGGCGTCCAGGCGGTGCAGGACCCTCAGGTACACCGAGCCGAAGTCGTCACGCTCCACAGAGGACAGGGCGGCGAGGTCCGGCACCTGGCGGCGCGGCGCCAGCACGACCTCGACCGGCCAGCGGGCGGCGGCGGGCACGAACGCCACCCAGTGCTCCGACTCCTCGACCACACGCGCGCCCGCGCGCAGCTCGGCCTCCAGCACGTCGCCGAACAGCGGACGGCCGTGCTCCGCGTAGTAGTCCAGCGCGGCCGACAGCATCCGCTCGGTCCGCGGCGTCACGAACGGGTACGCGTAGATCTGGCCGTGCGGGTGCGAGAGAGTCACGCCGATCTCTTCGCCGCGGTTCTCGAACGGGAAGACCTGCTCGACGCCTGGCAACGCCGACAGGAAGGCGACGCGGTCCGCCCACGCGTCCACGACGGTCCGCACGCGCGACTCGGACAGCTCGCCGAACGACTTGGTGTGGTCGGACGTGAAGCACACGACCTCGCAGCGCCCGCGACCGGGCGCACGCGCGAACAGCTCCTCACCATCCACAGTGGACGGCACGTCGGGCACGTTCTGCGCCAGCGACGGGAACCGGTTCTCGAACACGACGACGTCGTAGTCCGCCTCGGGGATCTCGGTGGGCCTGCCCGGCGTCGACGGGCAGAGCGGGCAGAGGTCCGCCGGCGGCTTGTAGGTGCGCGTCTGGCGGTGAGCCGCCATGGCGACCCACTCGCGGGTCAACGGGTCCAGCCGCACTTCGGACATCGGCTGCGTCGCGGGGAGGTCCCGCGTGTCCACCGCCACTCGCGGTGGCGCCTCAGCGCTGTCGTCGAAGTAGATGATCTCCCGGCCGTCCGCCAGCTTTCCCGCGGTACGCCTCACGCCAACTCCTCGCCACTTCCTGGTACATGAGCCAACACCAACTCGCCGACCTGCTCGGTGAGGGTCGCCCGTGCGTCGTCCGGCAAACCTTCGTCGGTCACGAGGACGTGTGCCTCGTCGAGGTCGGCGATCGTGGAGATGCCCACGGTTCCCCACTTCGTGTGGTCCGCGACCACGACCACGCGTCCGGCGGCGTCGACGAGCGCGCGGTCCGTCTCGCTCTCGTTGAGGTTCGGGGTGGTGAAACCGGAGCGCTCGGCCATGCCGTGCACGCCCAGGAACACCACGTCGAGGTGCAGCGAACGCAGCGCCTGCACGGCGACGGGGCCGACCAGCGCGTCGGACGGGGTGCGCACGCCGCCGGTCAGCACGACCGTGCGATCGGTGCGCCCGCTCTGCTGCAGCACGTCCGCGACGCGGATCGAGTTCGTCACCACGGTCAGGTCGGGGATGTCGTCGAGGAAGCGCGCTAACGTCCACGTCGTCGTGCCCGCGGACAGGCCGATGGCGGTGCCGGGGCGCACGAGGCCCGCGGCCTGCGCGGCGATCGCTTCCTTCTCGGGCAGCTGCCGGACCGACTTGGCCTCGAAGCCGGGCTCGTCGGTCGAGCGCCCGACGACGGACGTAGCGCCGCCGTAGACCTTCTCCACCAGTCCGCGAGAAGCGAGCACGTCGAGGTCGCGGCGCACGGTCATGTCCGAGACGCCCAGCCGGACGACCAGGTCGCTCACGCGCACAGCGCCGGTCCGCCGGACCTCCTCGATGATGACCGCTTGCCGCTGACGTGCCAGCACCTCACACCTCTTCCCTGAGGACGACGACGTCCCCGGCGCGCACGGTGAGGCGTCCGGAGACCTGCTCGCCGGACAACACGTCGACGCCGGACGCCTCGACCAGCGCGTCGGTGCCGGTGTGGTTGACGGCGAAGAGCCACGATACGTCGCCCCTGCGCCTGACGAGCTCGATCGCGGAGCGCGACACCGCAACGCCCGCACCGGAAAGCGCGTTTTCCACCGTTCGGCCGAGACCGTCCTCGTCGAGGTCGCACGCCACGTACCACGCGACACCGCCGCCGAACGCGTTGCGCGTGACGGCGGGCACGCCCGGCAGCGGCCCATCGGTGTACGAGGCAACGATGTCAGCGCTGCGGACGTGGAGGTGCTCCGTCCACAACGAGGCGGTCGACCCGTCGGTCAGCGAGACGGTTTCGCCCTGGCGCAGCGGGAAGAACTCCTCCGACCACACGCCCAGCACGTCGCGGAACGCGCCGGGGTAGCCGCCCAGCCGCACGCGGGTGTGCTCGTCGGCGACACCGGACAGGTACGTGACCACGACGTGGCCGCCGCCCGCCACGTAGTCCGCGACCACGGCGGCGTGCGCGTCGGACACCGCGTAGAACGCCGGCACGACCACCAGCGAGTAGGCCGAGAGGTTGGTGCCGGGCGCGACGAAGTCGACCGTCACCCCTGCCTGCCACAGCGCCTTGTAGTAGCCCAGGACGTGCCGGTAGTAGTCGAAGTCCGCCGTCGGGTGCGCGTCCTGCCGCAGCGCCCAGTTCGACTGGAAGTCGTAGAGGACCGCGACCGGGGCGTCCACAGTGGAGCCCACGACGTCGCTGATCTTCGCGTACTCGGCGCCGACCTCGCAGACCTCCCGGTACACCTTGGTGTCCGTGCCGGCGTGCGGCACCATCGCCGAGTGGTAGCGCTCGCTGCCGCCGCGCGACTGCCGCCACTGGAAGAACAACGTGCCGTCCGCGCCGCGGGCGATGTTCTGGTACGAGTGCCGCCGCATCTCACCCGGCAGCTTGGCGATGTTGCGCCGCTGCCAGTTCACCGCGGACGTGGAGTTCTCCATCAGCAGCCACGGCTTGCCGCCCGCGAGGCCGCGCACCAGGTCCGCGGACATCGCGAGTTCGACGTGCCGGTC
>JASLAV010000739.1 GCA_030146905.1 Lentzea sp.
CGTCCTCGCTGGCGCGGGACACCGTGTTCGCGGCCGTCATGATCACCACGAACGGCATCGTCGGCATCGCGTTGCTGCTCGGCGCTCTCAAGCACCACACGATCCTGTTCAACGCGGAGGGCAGCGGCGGCGCGCTCGCCATGGTGATGACGCTCGCCACCCTCACGCTGGTGCTGCCGACGTTCACCACCTCCACACCGGGCCCCGAGTTCTCCGGGCCGCAGCTCGCGTTCGCCGCGCTCGCCTCCCTCGCTCTCTACGCGATGTTCGTCTTCACCCAGACCGTGCGGCACCGCGACTTCTTCCTCCCCGTCGACGAGGACGGCGTGATCGAGGCCGACGAGCACGCCGAGGCGCCGTCCGGCAAGGCCGCGCTCGCCTCGCTCGGCTTCCTGGTCGTCGCGCTGGTCGCGGTGGTCGGCCTCGCGAAGATCGAGTCACCGGCGATCGAGGCCGGCGTGCGGGCCGCGGGGTTCCCGCAGTCGTTCGTCGGCGTCGTCATCGCCCTGCTGGTGCTGCTGCCCGAGACCATCGCCGCGGCGCGGGCGGCGTTGCGCGACCGCATCCAGACGAGCCTCAACCTCGGCTACGGCTCGGCGATCGCGAGCATCGGCCTCACGATCCCGACGATCGCGCTCGCGACCATCTGGCTCGACGGCCCGCTGATGCTCGGCCTCGGACCCACGCAGATGATCCTGTTGCTGCTCACGGTCCTGGTCAGCGTCCTCACAGTCGTGCCTGGCCGTGCGACGAGGCTGCAGGGCGGCGTGCACCTCATCCTCCTCGCGGCGTTCCTGTTCCTCGCCGTGAACCCGTAGCCGGAACCGCGTGACCCGAACGACCTATTGCCCCCTTGCTGCATTCGGCCCTAAGTTGCGGTAACGCCGGTTACCACAAAGGGGTCCAACGATGCTGCTCCGCGCCGCACTCACGGCTGTTCTACTGCTGTTCTCCCTGGTCACACCGGCTACCGCGGCCGCGCCGGGTGAGCTCGTCAGCAGCAGGGAGGTGGCGTGGCACCCCGCACCGTTGCGGCTGCTGCCCGCCCCGGTGAAGGCCTACGACATCCGCTACCGCTCGACGTCCGCGACGGGCGAGGGCAACGTCGTGTCCGGCATGGTGCTGGTGTCACCGCTGCCGTGGAACAACGGCCCGCGCCCGATCGTGGCGTACGCGATGGGCACGCAGGGCATGGCCGACCGCTGCGCGCCGTCGCAACAGCTGCAGAACGGCACCGAGGTCGAGATCGCGTTCCTCGCGCAGGCGATGTTCAAGGGCTGGGCGGTGGCCGTCACCGACTACGAAGGCCTCGGCACGCCAGGAGACCACACCTACGCGGTGGCCCGTTCGGAGGGACGCGCCCTGCTCGACGTGGCGCGTGCGGCAACCTCGATCCCCGGCCTGTCCGCAGACGCCCCCGTGGGTGTTTTCGGCTACTCCCAAGGAGGTCAGGCCGCGTCGGCCGCCGCCGAGCAGTGGAAGTCCTACGCCCCTTCGGTGAACGTGGTCGGCGTCGCGGCGGGCGGCGTGCCGGCCGACCTGAACGCGGTGGCGAAGTTCAACGACGGCAACGCCGGCTCGGGACTCGTGTTCGCCGCGGCCGCCGGTTATGCCGCCGCCTACCCCGAGCTGCCGCTGTCGTCGGTCCTCAACGCCCGCGGGCAGCAGGTCATCGACCAGATCCGCAACTCCTGCGTCGCCGAGATCGCCCTGGTGGCCCCGTTCACGCGGCTGGACTCGCTGACCACGCGCCCCGGTGTCATCCAGGACCCGCTGTGGCAGAAGCGCTTGACGGAGAACACCCTCGGCACGGTGAAGCCCGTGACGCCCGTCTACCTCTACCACGGCACGCTGGACGAGCTGATCCCGTTCAGCGTCGGGCAGAAGCTGCGCTCGCAGTGGTGCACGCTCGGCGCCGACGTGCAGTGGACGCCGCTGCCGCTGCTCGGGCACGTCGCCGCGGTCAGCGCGTGGGGCTCGAACGCCCTCAACTGGCTGGGCGACCGCTTCGCGGGCAAGGCGACCCACTCGAACTGCTGACATGATCGGCCCATGAGGTGTGTGGTGCTCGACGACTACCAGGGCGTGGCGCTCGCGAACGCCGACTGGTCAGGTCTCGACGTGACGGTGCTGCGCGACCACCTGGACGACCCCGTCCCGGCGCTGGCCGACGCGGAGTGCGTAGTGGTCATGCGAGAACGAACCCCGTTCCCCGCGCCGTTGTTCGCACGGCTGCCACGCCTCAGGCTGCTGGTCACCAGCGGCATGCGCAACGCCGCGATCGACCTCGCCGCCGCCCGCGCGCACGGCGTCACGGTCTGCGGCACCGGCAGCGCGAAAACCCCGCCCACCGAACTGACCTGGGCGCTGATCCTGGGCCTCGCCCGCCACCTGGCCGTCGAGAACGCGGCGTTCCACGCGGGCGGCCCGTGGCAGAGCACCGTGGGCGTGGACCTGGCAGGCCGGACCCTGGGCCTGCTCGGCTTCGGCAAGCTGGGCACCGCCGTCGGCCGGATCGGCAAGGCGTTCGGCATGGACGTGGTGGCGTGGAGCCGAAACCTGACAGCGGACCGCGTGGAACAGGAGGGCGTCAGGCTGGCGTCCGGACTGCACGACCTGTTGGCGCAAAGCGACTTCGCGTCCATCCACCTGGTGCTGAGCGACAGGAGCAGGGGAGTGGTGGACGCGGCAGCACTGGCGTGCCTGAAACCGTCGGCGTTCCTGATCAACACCTCACGCGCGGCCATCGTGGACCAAGCCGCACTGCTGGACGCGTTGCGAAACGAGCGAATAGCGGGAGCCGGCCTGGACGTGTTCGAGGTGGAGCCGCTGCCACTGACCGACGAACTGCGCACGCTGCCCAACGTCCTGGCAACCCCACACCTCGGATACGTGACGGAGGGGAACTACCGCACCTACTTCCGCGAGGCCGTGGAGAACATCCACGCCTTCGCAGCGGGCAAGCCGATCCGAGAACTCCAGCGATCAGTTACCTACTGGTAGTAAGTTCACCGCATGACGCCGGACGCTTCCGCGCACATCGAGGTCGCCGCCACCCAGCAACAGGTGTTCGACCTGGTCAGCGACCTCCGCAGCCTGAGCGGGGTCGCGGAGGAGTACGCAGGCGGCAAGTGGCTCAACGCCGCAGGCCCACGCGTCGGCGCCCGTTTCCGCGGCATCAACAAGCGTGGCTGGCGAACGTGGCCGACAACCGCCACCGTCACCGACTGCACCACAACGCGCTTCGCGTTCGAGGTCACCTCGCTGGGCATGGCGGTGTCGCGCTGGCAGTTCGACATCGAGCAGACCGACAGGGGATGCCGCGTGACCGAGTCGACCTGGGACCGGCGCCCTGCCTGGT
>JASLAV010001064.1 GCA_030146905.1 Lentzea sp.
GCTCAGCGGGACGCGCCGAGGTGCCGCTCAAGGCCAAGGCCGAGGAGCTCGGCGCGAGGTTCGCCGTGGCCGACGCCCCGGACGAGCGCACCCTGGGCTGAACGCGCCGCAACCCGTGATCAACCTGTCGGCTTCCTTAACTCAGGAACCCTCCGGGTTCACCCCTGCGTTGACCGATATGTGCTGATTCCTCGACTCGCCGCCACCGGCGGTTCGCTCGCCGTCGTCGCCACGGTGACCATGGTGGGCCTGCTCGACCTGACCGTCGGGCCGCTGCGCCGCACGATCAGCGAGTACGCCCTGGGCGACTACCGCCCGGTCTTCGACACCGCGGTGCTGCTCCTGGCGTTCGGCTCGCTCGCGATCCTCACCGCGCTCGTCCACAAGGGAGTGGCCAGGTGGCGCTCGTCCGGTTCGATCGCGCTGGTGCTGTGGTCGGTCGGCCTGCTGCTCGTGGTGGCGTTCCCGAAGACGAACTGGGCGATGGGCACCAACGAGGTCAGCGGCAGCATCCACCGGTTCGGGAGCATGCTCGCGTTCGTCAGCCTGCCGATCGCCGTCATCCTGCTCGCGCGGCCATGGTTGAGGGACCACGTGTGGGGACGACACGCCAGGTGGACGATGGTGTCCGGTTTGTTGAGCGTTGTCGCATTCATGCCCATCCTGTACGCCATTGTGATGGGCATGGTGTCGGACGTTCGGTGGTGGCGCGTGTTCCCGTTGGGCTACATCGAGAGGATCTTGCTCATCGCGGAGGTCGGCGCGGTCCTCGTCGTCGGGCTGTGGGCGATCGCGGCCAGTAGGGTTGCACCATGGCGAGTTGGGGAGACCTCGCGGATTACATCCGCGCCGAGTACGACGTCATCCAGGACGACGGCGAAGAGCTGAGGATCCTCTGCACCTTCGGGGACGTGGAGGAGGACGAGGACGACCGCACGCAGGTCGTGATCATCGTCCGTGAAGTGCTCGACAAGATGCACGAGTGGGTGCAGATCGCCTCCCCGTGCGGGCTGGCCTCGCAGGTGGACCTCCGCGCAGTGCTGGAGGAGGTCGGCAACTCGACCGTCGCGTGTGGTCTCGCGATCGTGGGGGAGCACGTCGTCGTGCGGCACTCGCTGCCGCTGGTCGACCTCGACATCCACGAGTTCACCGACCCCCTCCAGCTGCTCGCGGGCACGGCGGACACGCTCGAGGAGCAGTTCTGGGGAGGGGACGGCTACTGATGTTCGACCTGAAGCCCGCTGCCGATCGGCTCGCGGTGGTGGTGCGCAATGTGGCGGACGGCGACCTGTTGGCGCCCACGCCCTGCCCCGAGTACGCGGTGGGCGACCTGCTCGACCACGTGAACGGCCTGTCGCTCGCGTTCACGCTGGCGGCGCGCAAAACCCCGCTGGACGGCGGCGGTGCCGGCGACGCGGCCCGGTTGCCGCTCGACTTCCGCGAGTCGATCCCGCGGCGGCTGGACGAGCTGGCGCAGGCGTGGCGTTCGCCGGAGGCCTGGGAGGGCATGACCGCGGCGGGCGGCGTCGACCTGCCGGGTGAGGTGGCGGCGGCCGTGGCGCTGGACGAGATCGTCCTGCACGGCTGGGACCTCGCCCGCGCGACGGGGCAGGACTTCGAGGTCGAGGAGGACCTGCTCCAGGTCGTCCACGGCTTCGTGTCGTCGATCGGCCCCGGCGACCGAGATGGCTCGCTCTTCGGAGCCGCGGTGGAGGTCGGCTCGAACGCGCCTCTGCTCGACCGTGTCCTGGGACTCAGTGGGCGCGACCCGAGGTGGAACCTAGGTTAGGCTCTCCTAATTGTGAGAGCGATTACGGTGCAGGTTCGGGCAGGGCTGGGCGTCGGACGCCTGACAGCGGCCATGGAGTCCTTGGTGGAACTGCACCCCGAACTGTGTCGATGCGGGTTCGCTCACCACGAGGTCGTGGACCCCGTCGCCGCCACCCCCGCGGCCCTCGCGGAGGCGGAGGCGGGGCTCGACCTGCAGACCGGCGTCCTGGTGCAGGCCGTGTGGCTCGACGCGGGCGCCGGCCGGTCGGGGCGGATGGTGCTGGTGCTGCACGACATCGTGGCCGACCGGCTGCCGCGGATCCTGCCGTGGCTGGCGCAGGCCTGGAAGCAGCCCGCGTTCGTCAGCTGACGCGCCTGGCCACGAACACGTGCTCGCGACCCGGCCGATCCGGTGCGTCGCGCACGTCCACGACCTCGAACCCGGACCGCACCAGGCTCTGCTCGACCTCGGGCCGCGAGCGGAACCGCAGGGTCGAGTCGGAGGCGACCACGGAGCCGTCAGGGAACCGGTAGGTGTGGCGCAACGACACGAACGGCATGCTCACGTCGAGCAGGTCGAGCTGCTCGCGCACCCCGAGCTGCACCCGCGGCTTCGCCCGCGCCCAGTCCTCCCAGGCGCGGCGCTCCGGCCGGCGCGTCTCGAACACGAAGTGCCCGCCGGGCCGCAGCGCACCGCGCACACCCCGCAGCGTGGCCTCCCAGTCGTCACCGAGGAACACCTGGGCCACGTTCCCGGTCATCGTCGCGAGATCGACCGACAACGGCGGCAACGTGGTCGCGTCACCGTGGATCCAGGTGACCCTGGAGTCCTTGGTCCGCGCGATCTCCAGCGACGCCAGCGCCGGGTCAACCCCGATGACCGTGCGCCCGGACGACGCCAGCAGCACCGCCAGGCACCCGGTGCCGCACCCGACGTCGAGCACGCTCTTCGCCTGCACCTCGGCGGCGATCCCGAGGTACAGGGCCAGGTCGTCACGCGGCCCGTCGAAAGCGTCGTAGAGTCGTGCGAGCCGGGGGTCGGCGAACAGCGCGTCAGGCATTCCACATCCCAGGTCCGACGACGAACGGCATCAGCAACTCGATCACCTCGCGGTCAGGTCGTCCGTTGAGTTCATCTTCTGCGACCCGCCGCGCGATTCCGGCCAGGAAGTCGGCCACCTGCACGCGTGCGTCGTACTGAGAGTCAACCAGAGTCAGATGTCGCAGTCGCGGCGCGAGCTCTTTGAGCCGCCGGATCCGCCCGTCGGTCAGCGACAACTGCTGGTCGTGCACGATCGACACCGGCCCGGCCCACTGCGCGACGGCCCGCAGGATCGCGGGGAACAACGGGTCCAGCGCCCCGCGCGGCCCACGGGCGCGCAGCAGGTCGTTGTACAACTCCAACGGCCCGCTCGCCGCACCGAACTCCGCGCGCACCACCGAGGCCAGGTACCGCCGCTTGTCCAGGAGTTGCACACGCGCCCTGCCCGCCAGCGGACCGTCCGGTCCGAGAAACCACAGCAACACCCACCGGTTCTTGGTCCGCAGCAGGTGGTTCGCCTTGTACTCCAGCGCGGGCGACTTGATCATCTCACGCAACGACCGCACGCACGCCGAGGCCTCCTCGCACGAGAACCGGACGGCGGCGTGCGCGAAGACCGCCGTAACCCCGCCGACGAGCTTCTCGCCCTCGGACCCCGACTCGTCGCAGGCGATCTCCATCAGGACATCCGGAAGACGGGCCCACGCGCGCGCAACGGCAGATGCGCGCCCGCCGGGATCAGGAACGCGTGACACGAGGACGCGCCGAGACCCGGTGCTCCCAGGAGGAAGACCGGCAACTGCACTGGCGCAACCACGACTGCGAATCGCATCAACCCGAGGATGCCCGACCCAAGCCGCAAGGTCGCCCGATTTTGTTCCACCGCACGGCCCGGCTCGGCCCGGCCGACGGCGAAGCCGGGGCACCCGCCAAGTGGCGATGCGAAGCGAGCCGTCTTCCACGTTGAGCCGCCGTGAGCCGGTAGGCCCCCGCGCACTGCGATTGGGGCTTGACTTTGGGTGCGAGGCGCTACCCTGCCGGGTTCGGGCGGGTGCGGAGCATCCGACCTTTTCCCGCCCGTTGCAGCGCCTCGCAAGGCCCCGAAGTCAAGCCACAATCGCGGATGGACGCGAAGCGGCGATGACCACCCACGCCTCGTTCGCCACCTGACCAGCCACGCTGGAACGCACCCCGCACGGCACGTGGCGACCCCTCCGCTGGAACGAGACGGACCGTCTCGTCTCCCGGAACGCAACCCGCCCCAACCTCACCCGGTAACCGGCCACGTGTGCACAGGCTCGTTGGCATGCATCAAATCCACATAAGTCCGCAACATGGTCCGCAAAGCATCCGCCCGATCCATGTGCGAGTGGTCGTAGTGCCGGTGGAACTCCCGAGCCTGCCAAGTAGCCCCGTTGACCCCGGAAAGACACCGTTGCTCGATCACCCCGAGCAACCGATCCCGCTCAGAGGAATCAACCCCCCACCGAATCAACCCCTCGTGCGCCAACGGCAACAACCGCCGCAGAACCAGCTCGACAACAGGCACGGTGCCCACGCCGGGCCAGTACATCTGCGCGTCCATCCCGTTGCGGGCAGCGGCGTTGAAGTTCTCCTCGGCGGCCTGGAAGCTCATCTGCGACCACAGTGGACGCTCGTCCTCCGCCAGCGCCCGCACCAGCCCGAAGTACAGCGCCGCGTTGGCCAACGTGTCGACGATGGTGGGCCCAGCGGGCAGCACGCGGTTCTCCACGCGCAGGTGCGGCTTGTCGCGCACCACGTCGTACACCGGGCGGTTCCAGCGGTAGATGGTGCCGTTGTGCAGCTTCAGCTCGCTCAGCGAAGGCGTGTCGCCCTTGTCGAGCACGGCGAGGGGGTCCTCGTCGTCGGTGATGGGCAGGAGGGCGGGGAAGTAGCGGACGTTCTCCTCGAACAGGTCGAAGATCGAGTTGATCCACCGCTCGCCGAACCACACGCGCGGCCGCACGCCCTGGGCCTTGAGCTCGTCGCCCCTGGTGTCGGTGGCCTGCTGGAACAGCGCGATGCGGGTCTCGCGCCACAGCTCCTTGCCGAGGAAGAACGGCGAGTTCGCGCCCACCGCCACCTGCACGCCCGCGATGGCCTGGGCGGCGTTCCAGTACGCGGGGAACTGCTCCGGCGACACCTGCAGGTGCAGCTGCGTGCTGGTGCAGGCCGCCTCCGGCACGATCGAGCTGGCCGTGAGGTGCAGGCGCTCGACGCCGTCGATGGAGATCTGCAGGTCCTCGCCGCGCGCGGCCAGCACCTGCTCGTTGAGCAGCGCGTACCGCGGGTTGCCGGAGAGCAGGTCCGGTGAGATGTGCTTGCTGCGCAGGGTCGGCAGGATGCCGTTGACGACCATGTGCGCGCCGACCTCGCGCGCCTTCTCCTCCGCGGAGTTGAGGCTGCGGCGGACGGTCTCCTCGAA
>JASLAV010001082.1 GCA_030146905.1 Lentzea sp.
GTTCCCGCCGCGTTCCACGCCGAGATCAACGACGTGCTGCTCTGCGCCCTCGCGGTCGCGGTGGCGGACTGGCGCCGCCGGGCCGGCCACGGCGCGGGCGACGTGCGGGTGGAGCTCGAAGGGCACGGCCGCGAGCAGTTCGCGGACGACCTCGACGTCTCCAGGACTGTCGGCTGGTTCACGAGCGCCTTCCCCGTCCGGCTGGATCCCGCCGTCCCGGACTGGACCGACCTCGGCGCCGCGCTCAAGCGGGTCAAGGACCAGCTCCGCGCGGTGCCCGGCCACGGGCTCGGGTTCGGGCTGCTGCGCCACCTCGACCCGCAGGGGCACAGCCGCCTCGCCCGGTTCGCGGCCCCGCAGATCGGGTTCAACTACCTCGGCCGGTTCCCGGCGGGTGCGGTGCTGGGGCCGAGCGCCTCCCCGGACCTGCCGTTGCGGCACGTGCTCCAGGTCGACGCGGTGACCGTGGACGGCCAGGACGGCCCCGAGCTGCTGGCCGAGTGGGTGTGGCCGGACGGTGTTCTGCCCGATGTGGACGCCGAAGATCTCGCGGACACCTGGCGACGAGCGCTCCTCGCACTGGCGGGGCAGGCGGCCGAGCCGGACGCGGGCGGTCACTCCCCGTCCGACTTCCCGCTGGTGGCGGTGACCCAGGCGGAGATCGACGGGTTCGGTGACGCCGAGGACCTGCTGCCGTTGTCACCGTTGCAGAAGGGGTTGCTGTTCCAGGCCGAGTACGACCGGGAGCAGACCGACGTCTACACCCTCCAGGTGGTCACCGACCTGGCGGGCGAGCTCGACGTCGACCGGTTGCGCGCCGCCGCCGCGGTGCTGCTCGACCGGCATCCCGCGCTGCGGGCGTCGTTCCACGGCAGGGCCGACGGCGATCCGGTGCAGGTGATCGCGCCCTCACGACCGATCCCGTGGTCCGAAGTGGACATCACGGGGGTGGCGAACCGGGACGTCGAGCTCGCCAGGCTGACCGAACGGGACCGCACCGAGCGGTTCGACCTCAGCCGGTCGCCGCTGATCCGGTTCACGGTGGTCCGGGTCGACGCGACGCACACCCGGTTGCTGTGGACCACGCACCACATCGTCGTCGACGGCTGGTCGATGTCGATGTTCGCGCGTGAGCTGTTCCAGCTGTACGCCAACGGTGCCGATGGTGCGGCCCTGCCCGCCGCGGCTCCGGTGCGCGGCTACCTGGACTGGCTGTCCCGCCAGGACGTCGAGGGCGCGCGGACGGCGTGGCGGCAGGAGCTCGACGGGGTCACGACGGCGACCCGGCTCGGTCCCCCTGACCCGCCACCAGCGGCCGGGCTGCGCGAGTCGCTGGCCGTCGACCTGCCCGCCGCGCTCACGACCCGCCTGACGACGCTCGCCCAGGACCGCGGACTCACGGTGAACACCGTCGTCCAGGGCTGCTGGGCGATCCTGCTGGGCAGGCTCACCGGCCGTGCGGACGTGACGTTCGGCGCCGTGCACTCCGGCAGGCCCGCCGACCTGCCCGGCGTGGAGTCGATGATGGGCGTGTTCATGCACACCCTGCCGGTCAGGGTCCGGCTCGACCCGGCGCGGTCGCTGACGTCGTTGCTCACCGAACTGCAGGAGCGGCAGGCGGAACTGGCGGCGCACCACCACCTCGGACTCGCCGAGGTGCAGAGGCTGACCGGCGCCGGCGAGCTGTTCGACACCGTGGTCAGCTACCACAACTACCCGATCGAGGACACGTCCAGCGTCGGCGAGATCAACCCCGGCCTGCGGGTGCTCGGCTGGGACGCGCGGGTCAGCGCCGACTACGCACTGGCCCTCGCCGTGCACCCCGGCGACCGCCTGCACGTGGAGGCGCTGTACCGGCCCGACCTGTTCGACGAACCCACCGCGCGGTCCGTGGTGGACCGGCTGGTGGACCTGCTGGGCAGGCTCGTGGCCCGGCCGGACGCCCGGCTGGCCGAGGTGGACGTGCTGGACAGCCGGGAGCGGCGGGAGATCCTCGGCGGCTGGGGCGGCGGCACACCGCTGCGTCCCGACGCGCTGGTGACCCGCATGTTCGAGGTCCAGGTGGAACGCACGCCGGACGCCGTCGCGCTCGTCCACCAGGACACCACGATCACGTACGGCGAACTGAACGCGCGGGCCAACATGCTGGCGCGCGTGCTGGTCGAGCGGGGCGCCGGGCCGTACGAGATCGTCGGTCTCTGCCTGCCCAGGACCCCGGACGCGGTCGTCGCGGTGCTCGCGGTGCTCAAGACCGGGGCCGCGTACCTGCCGATAGACCCGTCCTACCCGGCCGCGCGGATCGACGCCATGATCGACGACGCGGCCCCCGCCTTCGTGCTGACCGACGTGACGACGCCCGCGGGGTTCCCGGACACCGACCTCACCGACGCCGACCGGACGGCGCCGCTGATCCCGGAGGACCCCGCGTACGTCATCTACACCTCGGGGTCGACCGGACGGCCGAAGGGCGTGGTGGTCCAGCACTCCGCGCTCACCGCGATGATCCTCAGCCTGCACGCCAAGTTCGAGGCGGACCAGGACACCCGCGTCCTGCAGTTCGCGTCGTTCAGCTTCGACGCGTCGGTGTGGGAGCTCGGCATGTCGCTGCTCGCGGGCGGCACGCTCGTGTTCACCGACGAGGAGACCCGCTCGCCCGGTCAGCCGCTGGTCGACCTGATCACCCGCGCCCGCGTGAACCTCGCCGCCCTGCCGCCGGTCGTGGCGGGAGCGCTGCCCGCCGGGTGCGTCCTGCCCGACGACCTGGTGATGGTCGTCGCGGGCGAGGCGTGCCCGCCGGAGGTCGCCGCGCGATGGGCACCGGTGCACCGGATGTTCAACGGGTACGGGCCGACCGAAGCCGTGCTGGCGTCCACTGTGGGCGGTCCGCTGACCGGAACCGGGCGGCCGCCGATCGGCAGGCCGACCGCGGCGCACCGCGTCTGCGTGCTGGACCGGCACCTGCTGCCGGTCCCCGTGGGGGTGGTGGGCGAGCTGTACGTCAGCGGTGGCCTGGCTCTCGGCTACCTCGGCATGCCCGGCCTGACCGCGCAACGGTTCGTGGCCGATCCGTTCGGCGGCACGGGCGGGCGCATGTACCGCACCGGCGACCTCGTGCGCTGGTTGCCAGGCGGTGACCTGGACTACGTGGGTCGTGCCGACGACCAGGTGCAGCTGCGCGGGTTCCGCGTGGAGCTCGGCGAGGTCGAGTCCGTGCTGATGACCCGGCCCGGCGTGAAGCAGGCGGTCGTCGTGCTGCGCGCGGACCCGACCGGCGAGCAGAGGCTGGTCGCGTACGTCGTGGCCGCCGACGCCACCGGCCTGCGCGAGCACGTCGCCGAGTCGTTGCCCGACTACATGGTGCCCGCCACCGTGGTGGCGCTCGACGAGCTCCCGCTGACCCCGCAGGGCAAGCTGGACCGCGCCGCGCTGCCGGAACCGGACAGGGCCGCCGGAGTGCGGCGCAGGCCGAGGACTCCGGTGGAGGACATCCTCTGCGGTGTCTTCGCGGACGTGCTCGGCCTGCCGGAGATCGGCATCGACGACGACTTCTTCACCTCCGGCGGGCATTCGCTGCTGGCCACCAGGGTGGTCAGCAGGGCGAGGTCCGCGCTCGGTGTCGAACTGCCGATCCGCGCGCTGTTCGAGGCGAGGACCGTGGCAGGTCTGGCCGGCTGGGTCAGCGCGGCGGACGGTGCCCGGCCCGCGCTGCGGCCGGCCGACCGCACCGGAACCATCCCGCTGTCGTTCGCGCAGTGGCGCCTGTGGTTCCTCGACCGGCTGGAACCGTCGGCGACGGGCACGTACAACGTGCCGCTGGCCGTGCGGCTCACCGGTGAGCTGCAGGCGGACGCGCTGCAGGAGGCGTTGTGCGACGTCGTGGAACGCCACGAGATCCTGCGCACGGTGTTCCCCGAGTCCGACGGCCTGCCGTACCAGCGGGTGCTCGACGTGCCCGCCGGCCACCCGCTGCTCCAGGTCACCCGGCTGACCGAGGACGAGCTGCCGGAAACCCTGACCCTGGCGGCGAACCGGCCGTTCGACCTCGCGGGTGAACCGGCGCTGCGGACCCAGCTGTTCGCGCTCGGCGGGGACGAGCACGTGTTGCTGCTGTCGTTCCACCACATCGCGTTCGACGGCTGGTCGATCGGGCCGATGATGCGCGACCTCGCGGAGGCGTACCGGCACCGCTGCGCAGGCAGGGCACCGCAGTGGCGCCCGTTGCCGGTGCAGTACGCGGACTACTCGGTGTGGCAACGGGAACTGCTCGGCTCGGAGTCCGATCCGGACAGCCCGCTGGCCACCCAGCTCGGTTACTGGACGCGAACCCTGGCCGACCTGCCGGCCGAGCTGTGGCTGCCCAGGGACTTCCCGCGCCCTGCGGTCGCGGGGCACGAGGGCGGCGAGGCCGAGTTCCGCGTCGATCCCGGGCTCTACCGCGGGATCGTCGACGTGGCCAGGCAGAACGGCGCGACGGTGTTCATGGTCGTGCAGGCGGCGGTGGCCGCGTTGTTCACCAAGCTCGGCGCTGGCACAGACATCCCGCTGGGCAGCCCGATCGCCGGCCGCACGGACGACGCGATGAACGACCTGGTCGGGTTCTTCGTCAACACGGTGGTGCTGCGCACCGACACGAGTGGCGACCCGGCGTTCCACGAGCTGGTGCGGCGGGTCCGCGAGGCCGACCTGGCCGCGTACGCCCACCAGGACCTGCCCTTCGAGTACCTGGTGGAGGCGCTCAACCCGGACCGGTCGCTGGCCAGGCACCCGCTGTTCCAGGTGATGATCACCTTCCACAGCGGGCAGGAGGGCGGCCGGTCGGCGTTCGGCGGGCTCACCGCGCAGGGCGAGCTCGTCCACGCGGTGCGGACCAAGTTCGACCTCACCGTGCAGCTCAACGAGGTCACCGGCGAGGCGGGTGACGGCGGCTGGATCCGCGGCGTGCTGGAGTACAGCACCGACCTGTTCACCCAGGAGACCGCCGAGCGGATCGCCGACCGGCTGATGACGTTGCTGCGTGCGGTGACGGCCGACCCGGACGCCCGGCTCAGCGCCGTGGACGTGCTCGGTGACGCCGAACGCTCGCGGGTGCTCGTCGACTGGAACGACACCGCCGGGCCGGAGCCCGAAGCGACCCTGCCGGTGATGTTCGCCGAGCAGGTCGCCCGCACCCCGGACGCGCCCGCGCTCGTGGCGGGCGGCGACGAGCTGACCTACCGGGAGCTGGACGAGCGGGCCGGACGGCTCGCCCGCGCGCTGGTCGCCCGTGGCGCGGGCCCCGAGTCGATCGTCGCGATCTCGCTGCCCCCCGGCGCGGACCTGGTGGTGGCGGTGCTGGCCGTGCTGAGGTCGGGGGCCGCGTACCTGCCGATCGACCCCGGCCTGCCCGCGCAACGGCGCGAGTACGTGCTCGCCGACGCGGGTCCCGTTCTGCACCTCACGCCGGAGACGGTGGCGGAGCTGGGATCCGGCGCCGGCGCGGACCTGCCCGCGGCGATCGGACCCCGGCAGGCGGCGTACGTGATCTACACGTCCGGGTCGACCGGCAGGCCCAAGGGGGTCGTCGTCGAACACGGTGCGCTGGCCGCGTACGTGGACCGTGCCCGCGAGTCCTATCCGGACGCTTCCGGGGAATCGCTGGCGCACACGTCGATCGGCTTCGACCTGACCGTCACCGCCCTGTACACCCCGCTCGTCAGCGGTGGCAGGGTCCGGCTGGCGGCGCTGACCGAGGAGACGGCGGGGGTGACGTTCACCAAGGTCACGCCCAGCCACCTCGCGCTGCTCGACACGCTGGGGGACGACGCGTCCCCGTCGGGAACGCTGGTGATCGGAGGCGAGGCCCTGCACGGGACGGCGCTGCGGGCGTGGCGGCGGCGCCACCCGGACGTGGTCGTCGTGAACGCCTACGGTCCCACCGAAGCCGTGGTCAACTGCACGGACTTCCGGCTGGAGCCGGGAGAGCCGACGCCGGACGGGCCGGTGCCGATCGGCCGCCCGTTCCGCAACACCAGGGTGTACGTCCTCGACCACGCGCTGGCCCCGGTGCCCACGGGTGTGGCGGGCGAGCTGTACGTCAGCGGAGGACTGGCCCGCGGCTACCTGGGGCGTCCGGGGCTCACCGCGGAGCGGTTCGTGGCCGACCCGTTCGGTGGCGCCGGTGCCAGGATGTACCGGACCGGTGACCTGGTGCGGTGGAAGGAGACCGGCGACCTGGAGTACGTGGGCCGGGTCGACGACCAGGTGCAGCTGCGCGGGCACCGCGTCGAGCCGGGCGAGGTCGAGGCCGTCCTGCGGGAGTGCCCCGGGGTGGCCCAGGCCGCGGTGGTCGTGCGCGACGACCGGCTGGTGGCCTACGTGACCGGCGGCGACACCGCGGGGTTGCGGGCGCGGGTCGCCGAGTCGTTGCCGGACTACATGGTCCCCGCCGCGTTCGTGGCGCTGACCGAGCTGCCGCTCACCCCGAACGGCAAGCTCGACCGCAGGGCGCTGCCCGCGCCGGACTTCGCCGAGCTGGTCAGCGGGCGCGCGCCCGCGACCGTCGAGGAGGAGGTGCTGTGCGGCATCATCCGCGAGGTGCTCGGGCTGCCGGGTTTCGGCGCCGACGACAACTTCTTCGCACTGGGCGGCGACAGCATCCGCAGCACCCTCGTGGCGAGCCGTGCCCGGGCGGCGGGGCTGGCGGTGAGCATCGCCGACGTGTTCGTCCACCAGACGCCGGCCGCGCTGGCGGAGGCTCTCCGGCCGGCCAGGACGCGGGTGATCGAACGGGCGCTCAGGCAGACGGACACCGACCCGTTCGCGACCGTGCTGCCGATGCGGCCCGCCGGTGACCTGCCGCCGTTGTTCTGCGTGCACAGCGGAGTCGGGTTCAGCCTGCCGTACGTCGGGCTGACCCGGCGGCTTTCACCGGACCGCCCGCTGTACGGCCTGCAGTCGCCCGCGATCACCGAGCTGGCGCCGCTGCCGGGGTCGATCGGTGAGATGGCCGACGACTACCTGCGGCGGATCAGGGAGATCCAGCCGGACGGGCCGTACCACCTGCTCGGGTGGTCGCTCGGCGGTCTCGTCGCGCACGAGATGGCCGTGCGGCTCCAGGAAGCGGGCGAACAGGTCGGTCTGCTGGCCAACCTGGACGCCTATCCCCGCGGTGGCGGCGAGCAACGGGGTGACGACCAGGCCTTGCTGCACTGGCTCCTGCGGTTGTTCGGCCGGCCGGACAACAGTGGCCGTCCGCTGTCCACAGAGGACGTCGCGGCCGCGCTGCGGCAGGACGGCGGTCCGCTGGCGGCGCTGGGCGAGCAGCGGGTGGCCGCGATGCTCGCCGCGATGAAGAACCACGACAGGTTGCTGGAGCGGTTCACCCCACGCCGGTTCGCCGGCCGGATGCTGCTCTTCGTCGCGGACGAGGGCCTGAGCGACGACCAGGTCGCCGGCCGCGTGGCGCGGTGGGACCCGTACGCCGAGGGGATCGCGACGCACCGCACGGCTTGCGGGCACGACGACATGATGCTGCCGGGACCACTGGGGCACATCGCCTCCGTGATCGCCGACGAGCTGCGGGAGGGCTGACCCGTGACGGTTCGTGCCGCCGCCGTCGAGGCCGCCGCGGTCGCCGGGAGGCGCCTGGCGCACCTGCGCAGGGCACCCGGCCGGTTCCTCGGCGTGACGCTGAGCCCGCTGGTGTCCATGCTGGTGCTCGGGTTCGTGTTCCGCGGCTCGATCGTGCTGCCCGGTGGCGGGAGCTACCAGGAGTACCTGTTCGCCGGCGCGGCCGTCCAGGTCGGCCTGGCCGGGGTCCAGCCGACCGCGATGGTCGTCGCCACCGACCTGCGCACCGGGCTGATCGACAGGTTCCGGTCGCTGCCGATCTCCCGTTCGTCCGTCCTCTTCGGACAGGTGCTGGCGGACTTCCTGGTGGGCATGGCGGCGCTCGCGGTCATCACCGCCTTCGGGCTGCTGGTCGGCTGGCGGGCGCACGGCGGGTTCCTCGCCGCGGTGGGCGGGTTCGCCGTGGTCGCGGTGTTCGTCTACGTCATGGTGTGGGTCGGCGCGCTGCTCGGGATGATGACCAAGAGCCTCGAGCTGATCACCGCCGTCGCGCCGCTGATCGTCGTGGTGCTCCCGTTCCTGTCCACCGCCTTCCTGGCGTCGGGGTCGATGCCCGCGTTGATCCGGCCGATCGCGGAGTGGAACCCGATCAGCGCGGTCATCGCCGCCTGCCGCGACCTGTGGGGCAACGCGGCCCCCGAGGCCACCGGCTTCCCCGCGCGCCACCCAGAGCTCGTCGCCGTGATCTCCCTCGGACTGCTGCTGGCGGTCTCCTGGGTGCTCAGCGTGTGGCGCTACCGATATCCGGCCGACTAGGAGGACTCACCGTGACCAACCCGTTCGACGACCAGGACGGCACCTTTCTCGTGCTCGTCAACGACGAGGGCCAGCACTGCCTGTGGCCGGCGTTCGCGTCCGTGCCCACCGGCTGGACCGTCGCGCTCAGCGAGAGCTCTCGCGACGCCGCCCTGTCCTACGTGGAGCAGAACTGGACCGACATGCGGCCTGCCCGGCGGGCGGGCTGAGGAGAGCCACGTGGACCTCGCGATCGAGACGGCCGGGCTGCGCAAGCTGTACCGGGGCAGCCCGGCGCTGGACGGCGTCGACCTGTCCGTGCGGAAGGGCAGCGTGCTCGGTCTGCTCGGGCCCAACGGCGCGGGCAAGACCACCACCGTTCGGATCCTGGCGACCCTGCTGAGGCCGGACGGCGGCAGCGCGCGGGTAGCCGGGTTCGACGTGGTGCGTCACCCCCAGGAGGTCCGCAGCAGGATCAGCCTGGCGGGGCAGTACGCCGCCGTGGACGAACTGCTGACCGGCAGGCAGAACCTCGTCCTGCTGGGCAGGCTGCTGCACCTCGGGCGCGGGGGCGCTCGAACGAGGGCCGCCGGCCTGCTGACCAGGTTCGGCCTCGACGACGCCGCCGACCGCCCGGTCCGCACGTACTCCGGCGGGATGCGCCGCCGCCTCGACATCGCGTCCTGCCTGGTGGTCGAACCGGAGGTGCTGTTCCTCGACGAACCGACCACCGGCCTGGACCCGGCCAGCCGGATCGCGTTGTGGGACATGGTCCGCGCGCTCGTCGCCGAGGGCGTGACGGTGCTGCTGACCACCCAGTACCTGGAGGAGGCCGACCAGCTGGCGAACAGGATCGTGGTGCTCGCCGCCGGCCAGGTCATCGCCGACGGCACCCCGGACGAGCTCAAGCGCAAGGTCGGCGACGAACGCCTGGAGGTCACCCTGCGGCGCCCCGACCAGATGGGGCGGGCGCTGGCAGTGCTGGCACCGGTCGCGGCCGCCCAGCCCACCGCGGACCCCGTCACGGGTGTGCTGGCGGTGAAGCTGGCGGACGGCATGGCGGGCATCGCCGCCGCCGCGATCGCGCTGCGCGACGCGGGGATCGAGGCCGACGACTTCGCGATCCGCCGCCCGACGCTGGACGACGTGTTCCTCGACCTGGTCGGCGAGGGGAGCGCGAGATGAGGGCGAGCGAGGTCCTGCTGCCCGCCCGCCTGGCGCGCACCCGCGGCCAGGGCATGGCGATGGGGCACCACGGCGAGCTGCTGCAGGGCACGTTCCGCTTCGGCGACGACGCCCCGCAGCGAGGCCTGATCACCTTGCCGCTGCCGCACCTCCTCTCCCAGGCCGACTTCTGGCCCGCGGCCACCCCGAGCACCGGCGGCCCCGTCGTCACCGTGTCGCCGTCGTGGAAGCGGAAGGCACAGGCGGCCGCCGAGCTCGTCCTCCGCGAGCACGTTCCCGGCGCGCCGGGCGGCAGGCTGGTCATCCACGGCGACGAGATCCCGCCGGGCCTCGGGCTCGGTTCGTCGACCAGTGACGTGACCGCGACCCTGAGGGCCGTCGCCGACTGCTACGACCTGCCGCTGACCCAGGAGCACATCGCCCGGCTCGCCGTGCGGGCGGAGGGCGCGTCGGACTCCGTGATGCTCGACCACGGCGGTGTCGTGCTGTTCGCGCAACGGGCGGGGCGCGTGCTGGAGCGGTTCGACCACGACCTGCCGCCGATGGTCGTGGTCGGCTGCGACACCGATCCCGGCAGCGGTGGCGTGGACACCCTCGCGTTCCCGCCCGCCGAGCACAGTCCCGCCGAGCTGGCGGCGTTCCGCGTCCTCCTGGGCCTCTTCCGGCGCGGCCTCGAGACCCGCTCGGTGCCGTTGCTCGCGCGGGTCGCGGAGGGCAGCGCCCGGATCAACCAGCGCCACCTGCCGACCAGGGGGTTCGCCCTGCTGCGCCAGATCGCCGGACAGGCGGGCGGGCTGGGCGTCCAGGTCGCGCACAGCGGCACGGTGGCCGGCGTGATCTTCGACGCCCGTGCGGCCGGCACCTCGCGGGCGGCCGCCCTGTGCCGCCAGCTGATGTGCCTGCACGGGTTCGGCAACCCCCGCGTCCTGTTCACCACCTGACGACCTCCGCCCGCCGGCGACCCGGCCGCGGGCCCCGGCGAACCCGACCGCACGACCGAGGAAGAGCCATGACTCGAACGGCCTATGCCGACGCGGTGGCCGCGTTCCGGCTGCCCCGGCTGGTCCGGCTGCGGCCGAACCTGTACGCGGCCGCGTTCAGCCTGATGAAGCTCCTGCCTGCCTGGTACATCCTCCGTTCGGCGACCGAGCGGGGACTGCTCGGCCAGGACACGACGGTGGTCGAGACCACCTCCGGCACGTTCGGGCTCGGCCTCGCCATGTGCACCGCGCGCACCGGGCACAGGCTGGTGCTGGTGGGCGACCCGGTGATCGACGAGCGGCTGAGCCGCCGGCTGCGCCACCTCGGTGCCGAGGTGGTGATCGTCGCCGAACCGGCGGAGGTGGGCGGGTTCCAGGCGTCACGCCTGGCGGAGGTCGCGCGGATCCGCGCGGAGATCCCCGACTCGTTCTGCCCGCAGCAGTACAGCAACCCGGACAACCCGCTGGCCTACGCGCACGTGGCGGAGCTGATCGCCGAGAGCCTCGGGCAGGTCGACTGCCTGATCGGTCCCGTCGGCTCCGGCGGTTCGATGTGCGGAACGGCCACGCACCTGCGCAGCGCCTTCCCCGACCTGCGCGCGATCGGCGTCGACACGCACGGGAGCGTCCTCTTCGGACAGCCAGACGGTCCGAGGCCGTTGCGGGGGCTGGGCAACAGCCTGCTGCCGGCCAACCTGGACCACACCGTGTTCGACGAGGTGCACTGGCTGGCAGAGGCCGAGGCGTACGGCGGCGGCCACGACCTGCTCAGGGAGCACGCGCTGTTCATGGGACCCACCAGCGGCGCCGCCTACCGCGTCGGTGAGTGGTGGGCCCGGCGGCACCCGGACGGCATTGCGGTGGTCATGTGCCCGGACGAGGGGTACCGCTACCAGGAGACCGTGTACGACCCGGGATGGCTCGCCGGTCGCGGACTGCCGGAGGTCGCGGCGGAACCCGTCCTGGTCGATCACCCCGCCGCGGCGGGAGCCGGGTGGGCGAGGATGGACTGGGCCCGCCGCGGCCCGCTGGCGGTCACGTCGTGAGCGGCACCGGGCGGATCGCGGAGCCGTTGGCGGAAGAGGCCAGGCGGATCGTGTTCGGCGACGTCGACCTCACCGAGCTGTGGCCGATGACGTCGGTCGACTTCGCGCACGTGGTGGTGCTGGTCGAGCGCGGGATCCTCACCGCGGCGGTGGCCAGGCCGTTGCTCGCCTGCATCTCCTCGTTGCGGGAGGTGGACTTCGAGCCGTTGCGCGGCAAGGAGGCCCCGCGCGGGCTGTACCTGATGTACGAGAACCACCTGATCTCCGAGCTCGGCGCCGAGGTGGGCGGCAGCCTGCACACCGGCCGTTCCCGCAACGACCTCAAGGCCACGACCTCGTTGCTGCGCCTGCGTTCGGTCGTGCGGGACCTGATGAGCGACGCGCTCGACCTGCAGGACGTCCTGCTCGGCCAGGCCTCCCGGTACCGGGAGGTCGTGATGCCCGTGTACACGCACTTCCAGCCGGCCGTGCCCGTCACCTACGGCCACTACCTGCTCGGCGTGGCCACCGCGCTCGGCAGGGACCTCGCCGGTCTGGCCCAGGCGGCCGACGGGCTGCGCGCCTGTCCCATGGGCGCGTGCGGGGTCGGCGGCACGGACCTGCCGCTCGACCCGGCACGCGTGGCGGTGCTGCTCGGGTTCGACCGGCCCGCCGGCAACAGCATCGACGCGGTGGCCTCGCGCGACACCGCGCTGCGGGTGCTGTTCGCGGCGACGTCGCTGGCGTTGACGCTCAGCAGGTTCGCGACCGACGTCCAGCTGTGGACCACGCAGGAGTTCGCCCTGCTGCACCTGCCCGACTCCCTGGTCGGCAGCAGCTCGATCATGCCGCAGAAGCGCAACGCGTTCCTGCTCGAACACGTCAAGGCGAAACCGGCGCACGTCGCGGCCGCCGCGCAGGCACTGGTGACCGCGGCCAAGGGCACGCCGTTCACCAACTCGATCGAGGTCGGCACCGAGGGCGTCACCGGGCTGTGGGCTGGGCTGACCGCGGTGGCGGAGGCCGTCGTGCTGTCCAGGCTGGTCGTCGCCGGCGCGACTCCGCTGCCGGGGCGGATGACCGAACGGGCCGTGGACGGCTGGACGACCGCGACCGCGCTGGCCAACGAGAAGGTGCGCGCCGGGGTGCCGTTCCGCACCGCCCACCACGACGTCGGGGCGGTGGTCCTGGCCGGTGGTGACGACTCCCGTCCCGACCCGGCGACCGCGGCCGCCGAGGCCGAGCACGGTGGCGGGCCAGGACCCGTTTCCCAGGCCACGCAACGCGAAGAGCTCACCCTGGCCGCGAACCGCCTGCGACAGGAGCACGACGCCGCGGGCGATCTGCTCCGGGAGCGCGCGCTGGAGCTGGACCAGGCCGTGGCGAACCTCATGGGGAACTCCTGACATGACGAGAACTCTGGCACTGGTGGAGAGCAACACCACGGGAACCGGGCGCCTCTTCGCCGCGGCGGGGAGGGCTCTCGGCCTGCGGCCGGTGGTGTTCACCGCCGATCCGGGCCGGTACCCGTACCTGGCGACCGACGACGTCGAGCACGTGCTGGTGGACACCGCGGACGAGGACGCGTTGTGGCACCAGGTGCGGGCGCGGGACGTGGGCGCGGTGCTGAGCAGCAGCGAGTACTTCGTGGCCACCGCGGCGGCACTCGCCGCGAGGCTGGGTCTGCCGGGACCCGATCCGGAGGCGATCCGCCGGTGCCGGGACAAGGGCGCACAGCGGGACGCGCTCGCCGGCATGCCCGGTGCGCCGGGTCATCAGGTGTGCGCGGATCCGGCCGCCGCGGCGGCGGCCACGACCCGGCTCGGCGGTGACGTGGTCGTCAAACCCTGCCTGGGCAGCGGATCGGAGGGCGTCCGGGCGTGCAGGGGTCCTGAGGAAGCGGCCGCGTGGGCGGGGAAACTGCTCTCCCGATCCGTCAACGAGCGCGGAATGGCCGTCCCGGCACGGGTTCTCGTCGAACAACGGCTCGACGGCCCCGAGTGCTCGGTCGAGGTGCTGGACGGGACGGTGTGGGGTGTCACCACCAAACACCTCGGCCCCGAACCGCACTTCGTCGAGACCGGGCACGACTTCCCGGCCGTGCTCGACGACCAGGAACACCGTGCGATCACGGACGTCACGGCGGAAGCCCTGCGGCGGCTCGGCTTGCAGAGCGGACCGGCGCACGTCGAACTGCGCCGCACCGCGCGAGGACCTGTCGTCGTGGAGGTCAACGCACGGCTGGCGGGCGGCATGATCCCCCGCCTGGTCGAGCTCGCCACCGGGCAGGACATGATCGACGCGGTGGTGCGCGGCGCGCTCGGTCAGCCTGGCGCGGCGCCACGACCGTCCACAAAGCACGCTTCGATCCGCTTCCTCGTCGCGACCGGCCTGGTGCGCGGAGTCGGTGGCGTGGCGAGCGCGAAGCTGGTTCCCGGCGTGGTCGACGCCGTCTGCACGGCGGTGGTGGGAGAGATCCGCCCCGCCCACCACTCGTTCCGCGACCGGGCGGGGTACGTGATCTCGCTGGCGGACAACGAGACCGATGCCGTCCGTGCGGCGGAGACGGGCAGGAACGCGATCCACGTCGACACCGCGGATATAGCTTTCCCGTAGGCGGGCTGGGCAGTCTGCGGTGGTATCCGCGAATCCGCTGGAGATGACCCATGGCTGCTGTGCCCGACGTGCTCAGGCGAACCGCCGCCTGGCACCGCCCGATGATGTGGTTCACGGCGCTGATGGCCGTCATGGCCGTGGTGACCGCGGCGGCGATGCTGGTCGACGGTCGCGAGCTGCTCGGCCAGCCGGTGTGGCTCAAGCCGTTCAAGTTCGCCGTCTCGATCGCGTTGTACACGTTCACGTGGGCCTGGCTGGTGTCGTTGCTGCCGCGTGGCAGGAAGTTCGCGTGGTGGGTGTCGACGGTGCTCGTCGCCGCGCTGTCCGTCGAGTGCGTGTTGCTCGTCGTGCAGGCCTCGCGCGGGCACATGTCGCACTTCAACATGTCGAACCCCTTCGACGTCACCGTCAACCGGATCATGGGCGCCGCCGCGGTGAGCATCCTCGTCGGGTCGCTGGTGCTGGCGGTCGTCCTGATCTGCACGAGGATCCGCGGCGCCGCCGAACGGTGGGCGGTCCGCGCCGGTGCCCTTTTGTCCGTGGTGGGCATGGGTTTCGGGCCGTTGATGACCACCCCCACCACCGCCCAGCGCGCCGGGCTGGCGGACAAGTCGACGTTCGACGGTGTCATCGGCGCGCACAGCGTCGGGGTCGCCGACGGAGGGCCGGGCATGTGGCTGACCGGCTGGAGCACCACGGGAGGTGACCTGCGGGTGCCCCACATGGTGGGGCTGCACGCGTTGCAGGCGCTGCCGCTGGTGCTGTTCGGGCTGCGGGTGCTCGCCACCCGGTTCGCGCCGCTGCGGGACGAGCGGGTGCTGGCGAGGCTGACGGCGATCGCCGCCGCCGGCTACGCGGGCCTCATCGCCCTGGTGGGCTGGCAGGCGCTGAGGGGTCAGCCGCTGCTGAGCCCTGACGGCCTCACCCTCGCCGTCCTCGCGGCGCTCGTCGCCGCCGTCGGGCTCGCCTGCCTCGCGGCCGTGCGCCTGCGCACGAGCCCACCGCTGCGGTCCGGCCTCGCCGGCACCTCCCCGCGCTGAACCGAACGGAGCCGACAGATGACCACCGACCAGGCGACCATGCTGCTGGCCGGGCTGGCCGTGATCGTGGTGCTCGCCCGGTTGCTGGGTGCGCTCGCGTCACGGCTGGGCCAGCCGCCCGTGATCGGCGAGGTGCTCGCGGGTGTCCTCGTCGGGCCCACGCTGCTCCCCGAGGTCGTGGGGAGGACCCTGTTCCCCCTGGACGTCCGGCCGCTGCTCACCGCTCTGGCCGGCATCGGCATCGCCCTGTTCATGTTCCTCGTCGGCCTGGAGCTGGACCGCAAGCTGTTGCGCGGCAGCGGGAAGATCGCCGTCTCGGTGTCGCTGGGGTCGATCGTCCTGCCGTTCGCCCTCGGGGCCGCCCTCGGGCTGTACCTGATTCGCAGCCATCCGAACGACAACCGCCTCGGCTTCGTGCTGTTCATGGGCGCGGCCATGTCCGTGACCGCCTTTCCCGTGCTGGCGCGGATCCTCGCCGACCGGAACATGAGCCGCACGCACCTCGGGCGTCTCGCGCTCACGTGCGCGGCGGTGGACGACGTGCTGGCGTGGAGCACGCTCGCGGTCGTGGTGGCGATCTCCGGCGGTGGCGGGGCGGAGCAGTGGCGGCTGGCGCTGGTCGTGCCGTACGCGCTCGTGATGATGTTCCTGGTCCGGCCGTTGCTGCGCAGGACGGTGAGCGGCGACAACGTCACACCGAGCGCTCTCGCGGCGGTGCTCGCCGTGGTGCTGCTGTCCGGTGCCGCCACCGAGTGGATCGGCCTGCACTACATCTTCGGAGCGTTCCTGGCGGGCGTCCTGATGCCCAGGCAAGGCACGGAGCTGCTCAGGAGCCGGCTCACCGACCGGATCGGCTCGCTCAACTCGACGTTGCTGCTGCCGGTGTTCTTCGTCGTGGCGGGGCTGAAGGTGGACCTGTCGGAGGTGCGGCTGAGCGGCCTGGGGGAGCTCGGCCTGATCCTGCTCGTCGCGATCGGCGGCAAGTTCGCGGGAGCGTTCACCGCCGCCCGGCTGAACGGCCTGCCGGAGCGGCAGTCGGCCACGCTCGCCGTGCTGATGAACACCCGCGGGCTGACCGAACTGATCATCCTCACCGTCGGTCTGCAGCTGGGGGTGATCGACGGCTCCCTGTACTCGCTGATGGTGGTCATGGCGGTGGTCACCACGGCGATGGCGGGTCCGCTGCTCACCTGGCTGCACCCGGCGGGGGAGGCCTCCACCGGCTTCCTCGACGTCGGCGGCGAGCCCGCCGCCCGGTCGGCGCGCTGACCCGGTGATGCCGGTGTTCGCGCAGCTCAGACGCCATGCGGCCGCCGGGCATCACTTCCGCGGTATGGGGGGACAGCCCTACCCCCCGTCGTCCTGCCGGCACCAGTGCTCCGGCACCCGGTCAGCGGGAGACTTCTCGTGGACCCAAATGAACGGAGTTGAACCAAAGTGGCCAAGCAGGCGTTGACCGTTCGCGCGGCTAAGTGGAGTGTGAACAACCCATGGCAGGCCATCATCGGCTGGATCCTCTTCGTCGCCCTGTGCTTCGCCGCGGGCCAGCTGATCACGCCGAAGAACGCCGCCGGCAAGGACTTCCGCGTCGGTGAGGAGGGGAAGGGCGCCACCGTCGCCGCGGACGCCGGTCTGCCGACACCGTCGATCGAGAAGATCCTGATCACGCCGAAGAGCGGCTCCCTCGACCAGGACGCGGCCACACGCGCCGCACAGGACGTCAGCCAGCGCATGAAGGCGATCCCGGACGTGGCGACGGTCGCCGAGCCGGTGAGGTCCGCCGACGGCGACGCGGTGATGGTCGCCGTGACGCTGAAGGGCAACGACCGCGCGGCCATCAAGGTCGTGCCCGACCTGCTCGACCAGACCGCCGAGGTGCAGAAGACGTACCCGGACCTGGTGGTGGCGCAGACTGGTTCCGGCTCGGTGGAGCGGGACGTGCAGGTGCTGATCGGCCAGGACCTGATCTTCGCCGAGATGATCACACTGCCGATCACCCTGCTCATCCTGCTGGTGGTGTTCGGCTCCATCGTCGCCGCGGGTGTCCCGGTGCTGCTCGCGATCACGTCCGTGGCCGCGGCGATCGGCCTGACCGCGTTGTCCACCTACGTCTTCCCGTCCGCCGGCGGTGCGGTCACCAACATCATCCTGATGATGGGCATGGCCGTCGGCGTGGACTACTCGTTGTTCTACCTGAAACGAGAACGGGAGGAACGACAGCGGTCCGGCGGGACGATCTCGCACGCGGCCGCGGTCGAACTGGCCGCCGCCACCGCCGGACGGACCATCGTGGTGTCCGCGGTCGCGGTCCTCGTCTCGATCGCCGCGATGTTCCTGGCGTCGGACGTGATCTTCTCCTCGATCGCGGCGGGATCGATGATCGTGGTCCTGGTCGCGATGGTCAGCTCGCTGACGGTCCTGCCGGCGGTGCTGGCGAAGCTGGGCAAGCGGGTGGACAACTCGCGTGTGCCGTTCCTGCGCAAGCGGGCCAACCAGACCGGGCCCGGCAAGCTGTGGCCCGCGATGCTGCGACCGGCGATGCGCCACCCCGTCGCCACGCTCCTGATCGCGACGTTCGCGATGCTCGCACTGTCGTTGCCCGCGCTCGGCATCAAGCTCAGCGTCGCGGGCACCGACACGTTCCCGCGCCAGGCTCCCGCCGTCGCCACCTACGACGAGCTCACCAAGGCGTTCCCCAACGAGGGTGTGCGGCACCTGGTCGTCATCGAGGCCGATCCGGCACAGGCGGGCGTCGTCCGGTCCGCGCTCGACGACCTGGCGGGCCGCGCGCAGAACGACACCGCGTTCGGTGGCAGGACCAGCCCGGAGATCCGGGTGTCCGAGGACAACAGGGTCACCGCGCTCGAACTGGCCATCCCGTACAGCGCGAACTCGCCGGAGGGTGAGGCCTCGCTCGACCGGCTGCGCTCGCAGCTGGTTCCCGAGACGGTGGGCGAGGTCGACGGTGCCCGGCACTACGTCGCCGGTGACGTGGCACGCGTGGTCGACTACGCGGGCCACCAGGCGGAGAAGCTGCCATGGGTCGTCGGGTTCGTGTTGCTGCTGACGTTCGTGATGATGATCGTCGCGTTCCGCTCGGTGGTGATCGGCCTGGTCGCGATCGTGCTGAACCTGCTGTCCGCGGCGGGTGCGTTCGGCGCACTGGTGGCGGTGTTCCAGTACACCTGGGCGGAAGGCCTGCTCGGGTTCACCTCCGGCGGGTACATCAACTCGCGGGTGCCGTTGATGCTGTTCGTGATCCTCTTCGGACTGTCGATGGACTACCAGGTGTTCGTGGTGAGCCGGGTGCGTGAGGCGGTGATGAAGGGCGTACCGCCGCGGCAGGCGGTGTACGAGGGCATCACGGCCTCGGCGGGTGTCGTCACCAGCGCGGCCGTGGTGATGGTCTCGGTGTTCGCGAGCTTCGTGTTCGTGAGCCTGCTGGAGATCAAGCAGATCGGCTTCGGGCTCGCGGTGGCCGTGCTGCTGGACGCGGTCATCATTCGGATCATGATCCTGCCCTCGCTGATGACGCTGCTCGGCCGCGCGAGCTGGTGGCCGTCGAAGCTCAGCCGCCGTCCGACGTCCACTGTGGACTCCGGATTGACCGGCAGGGGAGCCCCGAACCCTTCGCGGGTATAGGAAAGGTATAGCCGCGGGTGACAGTCTGGGCTTCAGCATCGAAGCCTCGACTGTCCCCGTAGGAGAAACTTCATGACCACCATCGAGAACGTCGCCGAGCGGAACGCGAAGATCAAGTCGATCGTGTGCGAGATCCTCGAGATCGACCCGGCCGAGATGACCGGCACCAGCCTGTTCAAGGACGACCACGAGGCTGACTCGATGGGTGCGATCGAGATCCTCTCGTCGCTGGAGCGCGAGCTCGGCGTGGACATCGACCAGGCCGAGCTCGCCAGGATGGTCAACCTGAACAGCGTGATCGAGGTCGTCGACGAGGCGGCCACCGCCCGCTGAGCCCCCTGATCCGCGAACCTTCGTCCAAGGCAGGGAGGGTCAGGTGTACGAGTCCCAGGCACCGCGCCGGGTGGTGATCACCGGTCTCGGCGTGGTCACCAGCATCGGGATCGGTGTCAACGAGTTCCTGTCCGGCCTGCGGGCCGGGCGCAGCGGGGTCAAGCCGATCACGTCCTTCGACACCACCGGGTACGGGCACGCGAACGGCTGCGAGATCACGGACTTCGTGCCGGAGCAGTGGATCGACAGGGTGGACCCGGCGCTGCTGGGCAGGGCCAGCCAGTTCTCCGCCGCCGCGGCCAAGATGGCGGCCGCCGACGCGGCCATCGGGCTCGACGAGCTGCGGCAGCGGCGTTCGCTGGTCTCGGTGGGCACCACCGACGGCGAGTCCAGGGACCTGGACCTGCTGGCCGTGCAACAGCTGCGGGACGGCCCGGAGGGTCTCGACCCGCAGCTGGCCCGCCGGTCTCCCGCCGGCAGGCTGTCCACGAGCATCGTGCGCGAGCTCGGTCTCGTCGACGTGGAGGCGGTCACGATCCCGACCGCGTGCGCCGCGGGCAACTACGCGATCGGCAACGGCATCGACGCGATCCGCTCCGGTGACGTCGACATCGCCCTGTGCGGCGGCGTGGACGCGCTGTGCCGCAAGACGTTCGCAGGCTTCTACCGGCTCGGCGCGATGGCGCCGGAGGTCTGCCAGCCGTTCGACAAGGACCGCAAGGGCATCCTGGTCGGCGAGGGCGCGGGAATCCTGCTGATGGAGAGCCTGGAGTCCGCCACGGCCAGGGGCGCGCGGATCTACGCCGAGGTGCTCGGCTACGGCCTCAACTGCGACGCGCTGTCCCCGGTGGCACCGGACCAGAACAGCCTCGCGGCCTGCATGCGCCTGGCACACCGCAACGCGGGCGTGAAGCCGGAGGACATCGACTTCATCTCGGCGCACGGCACCGGGACCAGGGCGAACGACCACACCGAGGTCGGCGCGATCCGGCAGGCGTTCGACGACAACCCGCCGCCGACCGTGTCGATCAAGGGCATGCTGGGTCACGCGATGGGCGCGGCCAGCGCACTGGGATCGGCCGCGTGCGCGCTCGCGATCACCGAGGGCTTCATCCCTCCCACGGTGAACCACAACGAGACCGACCCGGAGTGCCAGGTCGACTGCGTGCCCAACACCGCGCGGGCCGCCGACGTCCGGGTGGTGCAGAACAACGCGCTGGCGTTCGGCGGCAACAACGCCGTGCTCGTCCTCGGACGTCTGCCGGAAGCGGCGTGACACCTCGGCTGCGGCGCGCGTCCACGGCGGACCGCCCGGTCAAGGTCCTGCTGCTGCACGGACTCGGTTGCCGGACGAGCATCTGGGACCGGTACGCGGACCAGCCGGCCGACGACCTGGAGATCTGGGACGTCGAGCTGCCGTGGCACGGGGTGGGAGACCGCGGCTGGAGCTACCGGGAGGACTCCGCCGGACAGCTGGCCGACGCCGTCCCGGCGGGCTTCGACGCACTGGTGGCCCACTCGTTCGCGGCCACCCTGCTGACCGAGGCGTTCGCCACCGGGCGGATGGAGCCGTGCCCGGCGGTGCTGGTGAACGCGTTCTACCGGCCGAGCGAAGAGGACTTCGACTGGCCCACGATCTCCCACTACCTCAACGACTTCCACCTCATCTTCGCCGAGGCGCTGCGCGACGGCGACAGCGCGCGTCTGAGCGAGAAGCACAGGTCGTGGATGGCGGCCAGCCTGCGCGACCAGGTCGGGCCGTACGGCTGGAGCCGGTTCTTCCAGTCCTACCTGCGGTCCCCGTCGCTCGACCTGAGCGCGGTGGCGGCCCCGCAACTCGTGCTGTGCGGGGACGGCGACATCGCGACCAGGGTGTCCGACGGGCAGGCGCTGGCCGCGGCCCTGCCCAGCGGCCGGTTCGAGCTGCTGCCCGGCTGCGGGCACTTCCCGATGACGCAGGCGCCGGACCGGTTCGCCCGCGCGGTCCGCGCCTTCCTGACCAGAACCCACACTTGGAGTTGACGTGAACCCGACAGCCACCCAGACGCCACGATCGACGCAGGTGGAGTTGCGGCCCCGCTACGAGGGGTCGAACATCTGCACCTGGATCGGGTTCAAGCACGTCAACTACCTCGTCGAGGAGGCAGTGCTCGACCACCTGCGCCAGCGGGGTTTCCCGGCCGGTGAGCTGCACGAGCGCTACGGCCTGTGCGTCGACATCACGAACATCGACACCCGGATGTGGACCGCCTACCACATCGACGACATCGCCGTGGCGACGGTGAAGCCCGTCGACGGCGACGGTCTGTCGTTCGTCGTGGAGATGGTCGCGCAGCGGGACCGTCCGATCAAGACGGTCACGTCGAAGGTCACCGTCGCGCTGCGGCTGGACGCGCGCGGGTTCCCCGCCGAGGACGTGCCCGCCGAGCTGGCCGCGCACGTGGTCTCCCAGGTCGGCGAGGACACCGGCGGGATCACCGCCGCGGCCGACCCGGTCGCGCAGCTGACCGAGGGCCGCAACGCCTACGCGTGGGGCTGGCGGATCCCCTACCCCTACTGCCACTTCACCGAGCGGCTGCAGATGTCCGGGTACCTGCGGCTGATGGAGGAGGCGGTGGACCGGTTCCTCGACGAGCGGGGCGTGTCCATCAAGACGTTGCTGGACCAGCAGAACTGGATCCCCGTGGTGCCCAGCTCGAAGGTCACGATGCTGGCGGAGGTCGGCATGGAGGAGACGCTCTACACGGTCTTCACCGTGGAGAGCGTGTTCAAGCGCCTGACCTACACCGCGCTGATGGAGTGCTACGTGCTGCGCGGGGGCGAGCTGGTGCCCACCGCCGTCGGCCGGATCACCCACGGGTACGCGGTGATCGAGAACCGGCGTGACTGGCGCCAGGTCGACTTCGACGACCGGCTGCTGAACGCGCTGAACGGAGCGGCGGAATGACCGCGGCCACGTCCCTGGAAGCCGAGGACGTCGTCCTGTCCGCGTGGTCCGTGGTGTCGGCGTTCGGCGTGGGCAGCGAACCCTTCGGCGACGGAGTCCTCTCCGGACGGAGCGCGGTCGCGGAGCTCGACCCCGAGGCCTTTCCCGGCCCGTTCTCCTCGGCGGCGCTCGTGCCGGACTTCAGCGCCGCGAAGTACCTGGGCACCAAGGGAACCCGGCTGATGGACCGGCTGACCGCGCTGGCCGTCACCTCGGTCGGCGGGCTGGTCGAGCAGTGCCGGTCGGAGCTGGCCGCCGACCCGCAGCGGGCCGCGCTGGTGCTGGGCACCGGCTGGGCCGGCGTGCAGAGCATCATGGACACCACCCGCGACTCGCTGGTCGGCGACAAGCCGTACCACGTCGACCCCGCCAAGTTCCCGAACACGGTGATGAACAAGGCGGCGGGCCAGAGCGCCATCTGGCACACGATCAAGGGCCCCAACACCACCATCACCGGCGACTGGCTGACCGGCCTGCTGGCGTTGAGCTACGGGATCCGGCTGCTGCGCGGCGGGCACGCCGACCGTGTGCTGTGCGGCGCCGTCGAGGAGTACTCGACGCAACGCGCCTGGCTGGAGTGGCACATCGCCGGGGACTCGAAGCAGGGCGCGGAGCCGGGCGAGGGCGGGGCGTTCTTCCTCGTCGAGTCGCACGCCGACGCGCGCAGGGCGGGCCGGGTACCGCTCGCCCGCGTCCTCTCCACCCGGTTCATGGCCTTCCACCAGCCGGCGGACCTCGAACCGACGATGATCCGCTGCGTCCGCGCGGCACTCGACTCGGCCCGCGCCGACGCGGCCGACGTGCGGATCGTGGCACCGACGCTGGCGGTGGGACCGTACGGCGAGGCCGAGGCGGGCGCGCTCACCGCGGTGCTGGGCACCAACAGCCCGCGGTGGATCAAGTGCCACCCGGCTCTGGGCGCGCCGTCGTCGGTGTCCACCAGCTTCCAGACCGCGTCCGTGCTCGCCGCGGCCGGCCGCGGCGGGTTCGGCCCCGGCGACCTCGCGCTGGTCACCGGGATCGACAGGGACGGCACGCTCGGCTGCGCCGTGCTCGCCGGCTGCCCCGCGACGGACGAGGAGGCCGCGCCGTGATCGAACTCCTGGAGCACGACGGCGCGCAGTTCTCCGCGAGTGCCTCGGCGGACGCCGACAACCCCGTGTTCGAGGGGCACTACCCCGGATTTCCCATCCTGCCGGGTCTCTTCCTCGTCGAGTACGCCCACGAGACGGTGCGCGCGGTGCTCGGCGAGCCCGATCTGTGGCCGGTGGCGGTGGACAGGGTCAGGTTCCTGCGCCCCGTCTACCCCGGCGACGAACTGCGGATCGAGGGCAAGCTGACCGAGGACGGCGGCACCACCCTCGGCCAGGTGACCGTGCACGTCCTCGGCAAGCCGGTGGCCGAGATCCGCCTGCGGTACCCGGGAGGGACCCGATGATCGGCGTCGACCACATCAAAACCCTGATCCCGCACCGCTATCCGGTGCTGCTGGTGGACCGCGTGACCGCGGTGGACCCCGGCCGCAGCCTGGTGGCGACCAAGGCGATCACGGTGGCGGAACCGAACTACCGCGGCATTCCCGCCGGTGCGCCGGCCGGGCGTTACGCCTACCCGCTCAGCCTGCTGCTCGAGTCCTGGGCCCAGGCCGCGGTGCTCCTCGTCTGCTGGGACTCGCCGAACCCGGACGTGGTGGCGGGCAAGGTCGAGCTCGCCGCCGGTTTCCGCGGCATGGAGCTCGGTGCACCGGTGTACCCCGGCGACGTGCTGGAGCACCACGTGTTCCTGCACAAGGCTGCCGGCGACGCCGCGGTCGTCGGCGGTCACAGCACAGTCGACGGGCGGAAGGTGCTCAGCGTCGCGCAGTTCACCGCCGCGATGCGCGGGATCGAGGTGCTGCACCGTGACTGAGCAGGCGCGGCCGGTGGCGTTGGTCACCGGCGGATCGAGGGGCATCGGCGCGAGCGTCGTCACCCGGCTCGCGGCTGACGGCTTCGACGTCGCGTTCTGCTTCCAGGCCAACAGGTCCGCGGCCGAACTGGTCGAGAAGGAGGCGGTCGGGGCTGGCGCGGCCGTGCTGGCCCGGCAGGTCGACGTCGCCGACCGCGGCCAGACCGACAAGTTCGTGAAGGGCGTGGAGAAGGATCTCGGGCCGATCGCCGCGGTGGTCTCGTGCGCCGGAATCGTCCGGGACAACCCGCTCGTCCTGTTGAGCGACCAGGACTGGCACGACGTCCTGCGCGTGAACCTCGACGGCGTCCACAACGTCTGCAAGTCCGCGGTGTTCGCGATGATGAAACGCCGGAAGGGCAGCATCGTCACGATGTCGTCGGTCGCGGGGGTGTACGGCAACGCGACGCAGACGAACTACTCGGCGGCCAAGGCCGGGATCATCGGCTTCACCAAGGCCCTCGCCAAGGAGGTCGGCGGGTACGGCATCCGTGCCAACGTGGTGGCGCCGGGCTTCATCGACACCGACATGACGGCCGGCCTGTCGGCGAAGGCCACCGGAGGTCTGACGACGCGGATCCCGCTCGGCCGGTTCGGGCGATCGGAGGAAGTCTCGGACCTGGTGTCGTTCCTGGTGTCCTGCCGCGCGAGCTACATCACCGGCCAGGTGCTCGGGGTCGACGGCGGCCTGGTGCCCTAGGAGACATGAGATGAGTCCGAACAAGCGCGTCCCGAAGTTCTACTTCTCCCTGCGCAGCCCGTACTCGTGGCTCGCGTACCGGGAACTGCTGGACGGGTACCGGGACGTGGCGGAGCAGGTCGAGTGGGTGCCGTTCTTCGAGCCCGACGACCGCAGCACCGAGATGCTCACCGCGTTCGGCGACCAGTTCCCGTACACACCGATGTCCCGCGCCAAGCACCTCTACATATTGCAGGACGTCCGGCGTCTGGCCGCGGCGCGCGGCCTCACGGTGGCGTGGCCGGTCGACAAGGACCCGGTCTGGGAGGTGCCGCACCTCGGCTATCTCGTCGCCCGTGACGGCGGCATGGGACCGGAGTTCGTCGCGGCGGCCTACCGGGCCCGCTGGGAGCAGGGCCGCGACATCTGCGACCCGTCGGTCGTCGCCGAGATCGCCTCGTCGATCGGTGCCGATCCCGGCGCTGTCGCGGCAGCGGCGGACGATCAGGAGCTGCGCGAGCGAGGGGTGCGGATCCTGCGGGACGTCTGCCGGGACGGCGTGTTCGGTGTGCCGTTCTTCGTGCACGGCTTCAACCGGTTCTGGGGACTGGACCGGCTGGAGGGCTTCGCCGCGCACCTGCGTGCCGGGCGGCCGCCGGCGACAGAGCCGGCCGAGGTCGCGGTGGGCGGCGGGAGGACCAGTGACGGAGGGCATGCGGGTGGCTGCGGCTGACTCCGTCGTGAGCAAGGGGGAGGACGGGGCGGTGCACCAGTACCGGTCGTGGATGGACGAGGACCTGGCGGCGTTCCGGCAGCTGGCGCGCACGTTCTGCGAGAACGAGCTGCTGCCGCACCAGGAGCGCTGGGCAGAGCACAGGCAGGTCGATCGCGACCTGTGGCGGACGGCGGGGAGCATGGGCCTGCTGTGCCTGAGCGTGCCGGAGTGCTACGGCGGCGGTGGCGGGTCGTTCGCCTACGAGGCCGTGCTGGCGGAGGAACAGGCGCGGGTGGGGGACACGGCGTGGGGTCTCACCGCGCACGGTGTGGCCGCCCACCACGTCCTCGCACACGGCACGGAGCGGCAGAAGCGGCGGTGGCTGCCGAGGCTCGCGTCCGGCGAGCTGGTCGGCGCGATCGCGATCACCGAGCCGCAGGCGGGGTCGGACGTCCAGAACATCGCCACCGTGGCGGTCAGGGACGGCGACGACTACCTGGTCGACGGCGCGAAGACGATGATCACCAACGGCGTCCAGGCCGGTCTGGTGATCATCACCGTGCTGGTCGAGGGCGAGGTCTCGCTGCTGGTGGTGGAGACCGAGCAGGTGACGGGCCTGCTGCGGGGCGAGGCGATGGCGAAGATCGGCCGGCACGGGCAGGACACGGCCGAGCTGATCTTCTCGGCGATGCGGGTGCCCGCGCGCCACCTGCTCGGCGAGGTGCCGGGACGCGGGCTGCGCCAGCTGATCCCGATGATGTCGATGGAACGGCTGCTGATCGCCGTGACGGCGGTCGCCGCGATGGAGAGCGCCGTCGACTGGACGGTCCGGCACACCAGGGAGCGCGTCGTGTTCGGGCGCACCCTGGCGCGGTACCAGAACACCAAGTTCCGGCTCGCCGACTGCGTCACCGAGGTCGCCGTCAGCAGGGCGTTCGTCGACCGGTGCGTGGACCGGCACCTGGCGGGCGAGCTGCCGATGGCCGAGTCGGCGATGGTGAAGATGTGGGCCACCGACCGGCTCACCAGGGTCGTGGACGACTGCCTGCAGCTGTTCGGCGGCTACGGCTACCTGGCGGGAACCCCGATCGCCAGGGCGTGGACCGACGCGCGGGTGACCCGGATCTACGGCGGCGCCAACGAGATCATGCGTGAGATCATCTCCGGCTCGCTGTAGCCGGTCGAGGCGAGGAAGAACCCATGGCGCAGCCCACGACCGGCAACCTGTCCGATGTGGACCTGGCGAACCCGAGGACGTTCGTCGACCACCACCCGGTGGACGTCTGGCGGCACCTGCGGGCCACCAGCCCGGTGCACTGGAACGAGGGCGCACCGGGGTTCTGGGCGTTGTCGAAGTACGACGACGTCCTCGCCGTCTACAAGGACAACGTCCGGTTCACCTCCGAGCGCGGCAACGTGCTCACCACCCTGTTGCAGGGATCGGACTCGGCGTCCGGGAAGATGCTCGCGGTGACCGACGGCGAACGGCACCGCGCGATCCGCAACATCATGCTGAGGTCGTTGTCCCCCAGGCTGCTCGCACACGTGTCGGAGCTGGTCCGCAAGCGCACCAACGACCTGCTCACGAGCGTGATCGGCAAATCGGAGGCGGACTTCGCCGCGGACGTCGCCGACCACGTCCCGATCAACACCATCGGCGACCTGATGGACGTGCCCGTCGCGGACCGGCAACGCCTGGTCGACTGGAACAACCAGACCCTCGGCCGTTACTCCGAGGACCACACCGAGATGCAGGAATGGCTGGCGCGCAACGAGATCCTGCTGTACTTCGCGGACCTCGCCGCCCGCCGCAAGCGCAAGCCTGGTGACGACGTGGTCAGCGCGCTCGCCACAGCGGAGATCGACGGCGTGCCGCTGTCCGAGGACGAGATCGTCCTGAACTGCTACAGCCTGATCCTCGGCGCCGACGAGTCCAGCCGGATGTCCTCCATCGGCGCCGTGCTGGCCCTGCACGCCCATCCCGACCAGTGGTCCGCGTTGAGGTCGGGCGAGGTGACGCTGGAGTCCGCCACGGAGGAGGTGCTGCGCTGGACCACTCCGGCGATGCACTTCGGCCGCCGGGCCGTGGTCGACGTGCCGTTGCGCGGCAAGGTGATCCGCGCGGGCGACGTGGTGACGCTGTGGAACAGCTCGGCGAACTTCGACGAGGAGGTCTTCGACGACCCGGAACGCTTCGACCTCGCCCGCACCCCGAACAAGCACGTGACGTTCGGCTACGGCCCGCACTTCTGCGTCGGCGCGTTCCTCGGCCGCGCGCACGTGTCGGCGATGCTGGGCGGCCTGCGCGACCTGGTGTCGGGCATCGAGCTGCGGGGCGAGCCGCAGCGGCTGTTCTCCAACTTCGTGTACGGCTACCAGAGCGTTCCGCTCACGTTGCACGGCTGAGTCCGCACTACGCTGGTCACGACTCCGTCGCGGTCGCGACCAGCGCCGCGGCGGCAGCCAGTGCGTCGACGTGGCCGCGCACCAGCTCGCGCAGGTCGGCGAAGGCCGGGCTCTCCTGGCGCAGCCACTGGCGGCGAGCCAGGCGCCAGCCCGACACCGCCGACTCCAGGGCGAGTTCGAAGACGTGGTCCGGTGTCCGGCCTTCCTGCGGGCGGAGGAGCTCGCGGAACCGGCCGATCGTCCGTGCGCAGAGCTCCAGGCCGGCGGCCTCCACCGCCGGGATCTCGTCGATCAGGCGAGCGGCGTCGACGAACCGGGCGCACCACACGTCGTCGAACCGCGTGGTCGCGTCGATGAGCGCCTCGCCCACCAGTTTGCTGACGAGGCCGGTCTTCCCCGAACCGCCGAGCGCGTCCACGGCAGCGTCGAAGAGGTCGCTTTCGAGGGCGACGAGGACGGCTTCCTTCGTGGCGAAGAAGCGGAAGAACGTGCGGCGGGACACGTCGGCACGTTCGGCGATGGCGTCCACCGTCGTGGCGCCGAAGCCGCGGTGAGCGCACAGGTCCAAGGTGGCGGCGATGATGGCCTCACGCGTCTGGATCCTTCTGCGTTCGCGCAGGCCCATGACTTCCATGCCGGAAGCCTATCCGGCGGACGAAAAGTGACACCTTGTGCCAACTGGCACACAGTGCCACTCTGAGTTCATGCGAGCTTTGATCATCGACCAGCGGACCGCGGGCGGGATTCGCGCGGCCGACATCGCCGAACCGGTTCCGGCGCCGGACGAAGCCCTGGTCCGCGTGCACGCCTTCTCGG
>JASLAV010001084.1 GCA_030146905.1 Lentzea sp.
TCGCCCATCAACGTGTCGTTCCGCGAGGGCTCGCCGGGAAAGCCGACGCCGAGCAGCTTGCGCACGGTGCTGCGCGCGCCGTCGCAGCCGACGAGGTACCGCGACCGCAGCCGTTCCCCGCCGGCCAGCTCGACCGTGACCCCGTCGTCGTCCTGCTCGACACCGGTCACCGCGCAGCCGCGGCGGACCTGTGCGCCCAGTGCGACCGCGTGCTCTTCGAGCAGGCGGACCACGACCGGCTGCGGAATGCCCAGCAGGTAGTCGAACGCGGAGTCCAGGCCTTCCGGGGTGGGCGCGGCGATGGCGGCGAAGCTGCCGCCGACCGGCCGTCGTCTCCCGTGGCCGAGGAGGCGGTCCAGCAACCCGCGCATCGCCATCAGTTCGAGGCTGCGGATGTGCAGGCTCACGATGCGGACGAACGACGACGCGGGCTCGGGTTCCCTCTCCAGGACGAGCACCCGCACGTCGTGCAGCCGGAGCTCGGCGGCCAGCATCGCGCCGGTCGGCCCGCTCCCGGCGATGATCACGTCGAACATGCACCACCCGGTTCTCGAGGTCCGGATCTCCGCAGGTCGCGGAACCGGCGGCCGATTGTCTGGCCGGCGGTGCCGGGCCGCAAGCGATTTGATCGTTCCGGCCCTCGGCCGAACGCCCGGTCACTAAAGTGCGCGGATGCACTCGTACGCCTACGTCGCCGACTCCCGGCTGGACGAGACGCGGCGCGCCCTGGGGCTGCAGACCTCCGGTGGCCGGGCGCCGAACCCCCGGTTCTTCACCGGGTTCCTCGCCGACTCGCAGGCGTCCGCGTCGTCGTTGCTCGCCATCGCGAAGATCGCGGGGACCCGGTACTTCCAGCCCACCACCGAACGGCTGCGCGACCCGGTCGTCACGTGCAACGGCGACCGGTTGCGCTTCGAGTCGTTCTCGGGCTGCTGCGGCGTCTACGCCCGGCTCGACGTCCTCAGCGGAGCGCTCGACGGCGAGGTGCACGACCGCGGCACCACGAACGTCGACGTCAACGAACCGCTCCGGCGCGCCCTCGCGCGGGTGACCAAGGGCGACCCGCTGCACCTGACCGTCGGACCGGACCAGGTCGAGTTCGGCACGCTCGACGGCGCGGTCGTCGAGAAGAAGGTGCCGCTGCCGCCGCGGTGGCTGCGCGGGTTCGCCGAGACCCAGGTGCTCACCTCGCGGTTCGACCTGTTGGCAGAGCTCTCGCCGTCCGACGCGCAGCGGTTCCTCAGGACGCTGCCCAAGGGCCGTGCCGCGGTGTGGGCGGTGCCGTCCGGGAAGTCGGTGCGGCTCAGCGGAACCGCGTCGGCGAACGCCGTGTGCCTCGCGGGCCCGAACCGCCTCGAGGCGCTGCTCCCGTTGCTGCGCTTCGCGAAAGCCGTCCGCCTCTACGGCCCGCCCGCCGACGGCGAGCCCGTCGCGAGCGGCTGGGAGGTCGACCTCGGCGCGCAACGGCTCACCCTGGTCCTCTCGCCGGAGGTCAACCGCGGCCTGTCCGGTGAGGGCGCCGTGCTGGACGGCCTCGCCGCCGGTGACGCCGACACCGATGCCGAACTCGTCGGCGCGCTGCTGGACTTCGAGCCGCGGGTGGACGTCGCGGACCTCGCCGACCGGTCGGGGCTCACGGCCGCCAGGGTCAGGGACGCGCTCGCGCAGCTCGGCACGGCCGGACGGGTCGGGTACGACCTGGCGGAGGCGTCGTACTTCCACCGCGAGCTGCCCTACGACGGCGCGGACGTGCAGGCGATGAACCCCAGGCTGCGCAACGCGAAGGCGCTCGTCGAGCAGAACGCCGTCGGCTGGGACGGCGACACGGCCGTGGTCGGCGGCTACCGCGTGAACGGTGACGCCTGCACCTGCCGGTGGTGGGCCGAGTACCGCGGCGGGCGGGGCAAGTGCAAGCACGTGCTGGCGGCGGACATGGTCAGGGGACGGGCGTGAGCTTCGACAGGATCCAGGCGCTGATCACGTCCGACCAGCTCATCGCGCTCGGCGAGGTGCTGAAGGCGCTCACGCCCGAGGAACGCAAGAGCTGTGCGAAGGACCTCGCCGCGTACGAGAAGGCGCACCGGACGGGCGGTCTTGGCTGGCTGCACCGCGAGGCACTCGCGATCGCGGGCGCCGGGTTGCTGCCGAACGCCTCGGCGCTGACACCGTGGCTGGTCCGCTACCGCGTCTGGTGGAACCGCAGAAGCCAGAAGGACGGCACGGCCGTCGTGATCGACGTGTTGCGGCACCGCGACCCGCCGTGGCTGCCGGACCTGGTCGCGCGGCTCGGCGCGAAGATCCCGGCACGCGACCTCTCGCGCAACGACCTGCTGAGGGTGGTCCTGGAGTTCTGCGGGGAGAACCCGCCGGACTCGGACGGGTTCCTGCTGCACCTCATGCTCTTCGACGGCCACACCCGCTGGCGGCCGGGTTTCGACGTGCTGATCCCGCGAATCCTGGAGGTCGTCGGCGCAGGGAGGTTCTTCGCGACCACCCGCGAGTGGCTGGTGTTCCTGCGCGACAGGGCTGATCGCCAAGTGCTGCTCGACGGCTGCCTCGCCCGGCTCCAGCAGGGCGGCACCGCGCAGGAGATGGAGGGTTTCCTGGCGCTGCACGAGGACCTGCAGGTCACGATCGACGAGGCGGCCGAGCACGCACGGGACTACGTCGCGATGCTGCCGGACTCGCGGTCGACCGTCGCCGCGCTCGCGCAGGACAGGCTCAGGCAGCTCGACGACGCCGGCAGGCTCGACCTCGACCTGCTGTGCGAGGCGAGCAGGTGGGTGTTCGGCCGCACCGAGAAGAAGCTCGTCCGCGCCCAGCTCACCTGGCTCGGCAAGCACGCGAAGTCCACTCCGGACGACGTGGCGCTGACCGTCGCGGAGCTGTTCTCGCACGAGTCCGACGACCTGCGCGGCAGGGCGGTCGCACTGGTGGCAAAGCACCTGACGAAGATCGGTGATGCCACCAGGACCGAGCAGCTGCCGGCCGACCTCGCCGACCGGCTCGGTGGCGTGGCGGAGCAGCACCAGGAGGCGGTCGCGCTCGCCCCGTTCGCGCCGCGCCCGTGGCCGGAGCCGATCGCCACGCTCGACGAGCTGACCCGCGAGGTCCTGGGGCTGTTCGGCCGCAACTCCGGGCACATCGGGGGCGTCACGGCCGAACGCGTCGTGGAAGCGGTCGTCCGGTTCGCCTGGCAGGACAGGGAAGCCGTCGCCGAGGCGTTCGCGCCGGTCTACGACAAGCACCCGTGGGTCCTGAACCGGAACGCGTACGGCGTCCACACGGACAACCCCAAGCGCATCGCCTACAACGAGTTCCTGGAGATCCTCGCCGCGCCGTCGAGGCCGCTCAGGCCGGTCTCGCCGGCGCTGGACTTCGCCCGTGACTGGCGCGCCGAGAGGAAACAGGCCGGCGACGGCGACCTCCACGCCCAGCTCGCGCAACGGTTGCACGAGATCGCCAAGGGGTTGAGGTGCGCGCCGCGACCGGCCCTGGTCTCCACGCCCACCGAGGTGTCCGGCCTGCTCGACCCGGCGCTGCTCGCGGAACGGCTCGCCAAGGCGGAGGCGGAGGGCTGGGAACCGTGGCGGCGGGACCTGAAGCAGGCCTTCCACCGCCTGCCGCCCACCGCGGGCGCAGCCGAGTTCACGCCGGTGCGGGGCAAGGCGGCGGCGAAGGTCCGCGAGTGGCTCGCGGACAGGGCAGGCCCCGCGATCACCGTCGAGGTGCGGACCTACGGCCACGAGAGCTACCAGCGGCCCGAGTACACCACTACCGGCCTGCTCGCGGTCGTCGTCCCCGGCCTCGAGGAGCCGGAGAAGTACCGGTGGGCGTACGACGAGTGGGGCCCGATGATCGAGTGGTGGCCGTCCGTGCTGCCCGCTCAGCGGGAGGTCGTCGCCGCCCACCTCGTCCCGCACTTCCGCGCCAGGACGGTGTCGAAGGGCGGTGACGGCCCGCTGCTGCCGATGCTGGCGGAAGCCGCCGGTCCCGCGGGACCGGCCCTGCACCTCGCCCTCGCCTACGGGCTCGGCGCCGAGTTGGCCGTCAACCGCGCCCACGCCGTCGACGCGTTGCTCGTCCTGGCCGCCCGCGACCAGCTGGACGGCAAGGTGCTGGGTGAACTGCTCGGCCGGTTGCTCGACCGCGGCGACCTGGTGGTGAGCCGGGTCGTGCCCGGCCTGCGCGACACGGCCCGTTCCGGCGCGGCGCGGCAGATGTGGGACGCCGTGGCGGCGGCGTTGCCGAAGCTGTGGACGCACAACCGGGTCGCGGACGTGGTCGAGCTCGCCGTCGAGCTGGCCCAGCAGACCAGGCCGGGCGGCGAGATCGACGGACTCGCCGCCGTCGCCGCGCGCAAGGGGTCGAGCAGGACCGTGGTGCAGGCAAAGCGACTGATGAGCGCACTAGCCTGAACAAATGGAACTGGGAGAGGTAGTCGCCGAAAGGCGGATCGAGGGCGTGGCACCGGACGGGTCGCGGTTCGAGGTCGTGATCAGCTTCGGTGCCCCGCGCCCCGACCCGTTGAGCGCCAACGGCGACTGGGAGTGCCCACACCGGATCACCGGGCTCGGCGACGACTCGGTGG
>JASLAV010001090.1 GCA_030146905.1 Lentzea sp.
GGACGTCCCGTTCCCGGTGTTGCCCGTCCAGACGACGTCGACCTCGTACCGATGATGCGTCCCCATGTGGAAATCCTCCTCCCGCCCGGCTCTTTTCGCACGGCTCATCCCGGTGCCTGAAACGACCCTCGACACGTCTCGGGAAAATGCGCGCCACCGCTCGGTCCAGCCGATATATCAGTTCGGAACCCCGTCTGACCTGGCCCCTAGCAACATGATGTTTGACGTCGACCGCAAAAGACTCGTTGCAATGCCCCGGTCGTGCGGCGGCGCGGGTGCCCGGAGAAGCGGAACGGGCGGAGACTCCGAAGAATCTCCGCCCGTCGCGGGAGAACAGCGGGAGAAAGCGTCAGCCGTTGGCGGCGATGTCCGCCAGCACGGCCGCGATGGTGCGCACCGGAACGCCGGTGCCGCCCTTCGAGGTGTAGCCGTACGGGCCACCCGTGTGGAACGCCGGGCCCGCGATGTCGATGTGCGCCCACTGCACGCCCTCGGCCACGAACTCGCGCAGGAACAGGCCCGCCGCGAGCATGCCGCCCCAGCGGTGACCGGTCACGTTCGCGAGGTCGGCCAGGCGCGAGTCGAGGTCCGCGCGCAGCTCCTCCGGCAGCGGCATCGCCCACGCCGACTCGCCGACCGCGGTGCCGATGGCCGCGACGCGGTCGCGGAACTCGTCGGAGCCCATGACACCCGAGGTGCGCTTGCCCAGTGCGACGACCTGCGCGCCGGTCAGCGTCGCGGTCTCGATCAGGTAGTCGGGGCCGTCCTCGCACGCGCGCACGATGGCGTCGGACAGGATCAGGCGGCCCTCGGCGTCGGTGTTGAGCACCTCGACGGTCTTGCCGCCGTACATGGTCAGCACGTCGCCGGGGCGGTAGGCGTCGCCGGACGGCATGTTCTCCGCCATCGGGATCGACGCGATGATCTCCAGCGGGTACTTGAGCTTCGCGGCCAGCACCATCGTGGCGACGATCGCCGCGGCACCGGACATGTCGGAGGTCATCTCGTCCATGTTCGCGGCCGGCTTGATCGAGATGCCGCCGGTGTCGAACGTGATGCCCTTGCCGACGAGCGCGACCTTCTTGGTGGCCTTGGCGCCCTTGTAGGAGATGCGCACGAGGCGCGGCTGGCGGGTCGAACCGCCGCCGACGCCCAGGATGCCGCCGAAGCCCTGCTTCTTCAGCGCCTTCTCGTCGAGCACCTCGACGTCGAGACCGGCGGCGGTGGCCAGCTTGGCGGCGCGGTCGGCGAACGAGGCGGGGTAGAGGTCGTTCGGCGGCGTGTTCACGAAGTCGCGCGCGATGGCGACGGACTCGGCGATCGCGACGGCGGCCTTCAGCGCGGCCTTGTTCTCCTTGGTGCCGGCGGCGTGCAGGTCGACCTTCGCGACCGCGCCCTCGCCCTTCTCCGACTTGTACTCGGTGAACGAGTAGGCGCCGAGCAGCGTGCCCTCGGCCGCCGCGCCGACGTGCAGGGCGGCGAGCGTGTTCACCGCGCGCTTCTTGCCCGCCAGCGCGCGGGCGGCGACACCGGACGCGCGGCGGACCTGCTCCTCGCCCGCCGACTTGCCGAGGCCGACGGCCAGGACGAGCGGGGCGGCGATCTTGCCGAACGTCGGGACCTTCACGAGCTCGTCGGCCTTGCCGGACGCGCGCAGGGTGCCGAGCACGTCGAGCAGCGCGCCGTCGAAGGCGGCGTTGACAGCGTCGGCACCGGGGGCGAGCTCCAGGCCGTCCGCACCCTGCAGGGTGCCCACGACGACTGCGTCCGCGGCGGTGGTGCTCAGGTCACCCTCGGTGAGGGTCAGCTTCGGGGCTGTCACGTGCTGCTCCAGGGTTGTGCGTCCAAAGGGGGGTGCTCGGAATCGTGACTCATGCTAAAGGTCGGACCGTCCGGCCACGGTCAGGCCCGCCACGTTCGACGCAATCCGTGACGTTGACAGTTGCGCACAGTGGCGATTCGCCCGTTTCGGGCATCAGTCGACCGGGTGGTTACGGCCAGATGCCGCGTCTGCCAATGTGTACCGGTGACCCACAAGTCTCGCGAGATCGTCGCCACGGTCGCGCTCGGTCTTCCCGCGGTGCTCGGTGCGGGGGTCTTCGCCGGTCTGGCCCCTGCCGCGGGTCTCGCGGGCTGGTGGCTGCTCCCGGCGCTGGCCATCTCCGCGCTGGCCGCCCTGTGCTGCGCCTTCTCGACGGCCGACCAGTCCCGCGCCTACCCCGACATCGGTGGCGGCTACGGATACGTGCGCGCGCAGCTCGGCGTGTGGCCCGCACGGATGACGGCGAGCGCCCACCTGCTCGGACGGTGTGCGATGGCGGCGGCGGTCGCGCTGATGTTCGGCGCGTACGTGGTGCCGGACCGGCCGGTGATCGGCGCGCTCGCGCTGGTCATGGCCACGGCGCTGCTCGGTGCCGCCGGGTTCCGCTTCACCGTCGGCGTCAGCGCCGCGGTGTCCCTGGTCGTCCTCGGTGTCCTCGCGCTCGTGGTCGCGTCGAGCTTCTCGATCGCGCCGGTGCCGTCGGTGGGAGAGGCGGGCACCGTCAACGAGCTCGTCGGCGCCGCGGGACTGATGTTCACGGCGTTCACGGGGTTCGAACGCGTCACCGCCCCGTACCGCGGCGAGCAGCCTCGTCCGGACGCGGCGCTGAGGTTCGCGATCCCGATCCTCATCGGAGGGTCCTTCGTGGTCTGTCTCGCCGTGGGCGCCGGAGTGCTCCGCCAGCTCGGCAGCGCCCGTCTCGCGTTGTCGCCCGCGCCCTTGCGCGACGCGCTCGTCGCGGCGGACGCGTCGGCGCTGGTGCCGCTGGTGCAGATCGGCGCGGCGGTGGCCGGCGTGGCCGCACTGCACTTCGTCCTCGCGTCCGCGCACCGCACGCTGACCGGTCTGGCCGAGGACGGCGACCTGCCGACGCGCCTCAGGCCCGCCGCGCTGACCCTCGTCCTGGTCGCCGCCGCGGCTCTCGCCGTCGTGCTGATGCCGATCGCGACGGCGCTGGGCGTGGCCGCGTGCGCGACGTTGTTCTACTACGCCTTCACCAACGCGTCGGCTCGAGTCCTGCTGCAGAACGACCGCACGTGGCCCATGCGCACCGCTTGTCTCGGACTGGGGCTCTCGGTGCTGCTCGCGATGAGCATGCCGGTCCCCGCGCTGCTCATCTCGATGGCGGGGCTGGGCGCGGGCACCGGGTTCATCGGCCTCACAGCGTCAGCAAGAAGAAGAAGAGCAGCGTCGCGCCAACACACGCCGCAAGGCCGATGACCCGGCCGTTGGTGGCGGGCTTCTCCTTGGCCTTGCTCCGGTAGACGCCCAGGAAGATCGCGGCGGCGAACACGGCCACCAGCACGCCGCCGACACCGCCGATGACCCAGCCGTCGAGCAACGTCATGCCGGTGCCCAGCACGAGCAGCGCCGCCTGCGAGACGGTGCGGACGTCGGCACCCCGTGAAGATCCTTCTTCCTCGGTCATGACCGAGGACTCTATAGAGCCTGACTTAGTAGGACGTCCGAGTTTTGAGAAGAGGATTTTCCGTATCCCGACCAGCGGGTTACCGTTCTCCCATGACGAGAGAGTTGCCTTTCACCCGGACTCCCCACCCGCACCCGGCGACCCCGGAGCGCGTAGCGGAGGTACTTGCCAAGCCGGGCTTCGGGCAGCACTTCACCGACCACATGGTGACGATCCGCTGGAACCGCGAGCAGGGCTGGCACGACGCCGAGGTCGGCCCGTACTCCTCCCTCGCACTGGACCCCGCGGCAATGGTGCTGCACTACGGCCAGGCGATCTTCGAAGGGCTCAAGGCCTACCGGCAGCCCGACGGTTCGATCGCGTCCTTCCGCCCTGAGGCCAACGCCGAGCGCTTCCGCGCCTCCGCCC
>JASLAV010001102.1 GCA_030146905.1 Lentzea sp.
GGTTCAGCGGCGTGGGCGAGCCGTAGTACTCGACGACGATGCGGGAGAACATCGAGGGCGTCGCACGACCGGTCCGGACCGAGGCGAGGTTGTCCTTCGCCACCGAAACAGCCTTTTCCATCTTCTCCTCGGCGTCGAGGAGGGTCTCGTCGATCACGACTGCTCCCTTGCTCTGCGTGTACTTCTGCCCGGGTCCGGTCAATCCCAGCAGGTCTAGAAGGCCGGGCGGCCACCGGGGGTGCTGACCAGAGTTCCGATCTTCTCACCACGCACCGCGCGTGCGATGTTCCCCTCGGTGAGAAGGTTGAAGACGAGGATCGGCATGTTGTTGTCCATGCAGAGGCTGAAGGCCGTGGCATCGGCGACGTTGAGGCCGCGCTCCAGCACCTCGCGGTGGGTGATGTTGTCGAACATCACCCATCGCGAGGTGCTGGAGCGCGGCCTCAACGTCGCCGACGCCACGGCCTTCAGCCTCTGCATGGACAACAACATGCCGATCCTCGTCTTCAACCTCCTCACCGAGGGGAACATCGCGCGAGCGGTGCGTGGTGAGAAGATCGGCACCCTGGTGAGCACCCCCGGTGGCCGTCCGGCCTTCTAGACCTGGTGGGATCTCTCCAGGACCGGGAATTGGGCACGAACACGCAGAGCAAGGAGCAGTCGTGATCGACGAGACCCTCCTCGACGCCGAGGAGAAGATGGAAAAGGCGGTTTCGGTGGCGAAGGAGAACCTCGCCTCCGTTCGGACCGGTCGTGCGACTCCCTCGATGTTCAACCGGATCCAGATCGACTACTACGGCTCGCTCACGCCGCTGAACCAGATGGCCAGCATCACGGTTCCCGAGGCGCGCATGGCGGTCGTGAAGCCGTACGACGCGAGCCAGCTGAACGCGATCGAGAAGGCGATCAGGGACTCCGACCTGGGCGTCAACCCGAGCAACGACGGCAACATCATCCGCATCGTCATCCCGCAGCTCTCCGAGGAGCGCCGCCGGGACATGGTGAAGGTCGCGAAGCAGAAGGGCGAGGACGCGCGCGTCTCCGTCCGCGGCGTCCGCCGCAAGGCGAAGGAAGAGATCGACAGGCTCGTCAAGGACGGCGAGGTCGGCGAGGACGACGGCGCCCGCGGTGAGAAGGAGCTCGACGCTCTGACCCACAAGTACACCGCGCAGGTCGACGAGCTCGTGAAGCACAAGGAAGCAGAGCTCCTCGAAGTCTGATGTCCCCGATGGTTTCGCCCGGCCTCTCGCCGCAGGCGTCGTAACAGCCCAGGCCGGGCGGAGGTCGTGATGGGAGCACCAGTGGCAGGCAGTCCCGCGGAGGTGCCCGCGTCGAAGCCGTCGCGTGCGGGACGTGACCTGCGAGCGGCGATCCTGGTCGGTGCCGGGCTCGGCGCCATGATCATCGTGTCGCTGCTGACCGTCCGGCAGACCTTCATCGGCATCGTCGCGGCCGCCGCGGCGGTGTCGACGTGGGAGCTGGCGACCGCTCTGCGCAAGGCCGGCATCAACATCGCCCTGTGGCCGGCGCTCATCGGCGGCCAGGCGATCATCTGGCTGTCCTGGCCGCTGGAACGCTCCGGCATGATGACCGCGTTCGTGGTCACGGTGCTGGTGTGCATGATCTGGCGGTTCCGGGGCGGCTCCGACGGCTACATGCGCGACCTCAGCGCGTCGGTGTTCACCATCGCGTACGTGCCGTTGTTCGCCGCGTTCGCGGCCATGCTCGTCGTCCCCGACGACGGCGTGGGCCGCGTGTTCGCGTTCATCATCGGTGTCGTGCTGTCCGACGTCGGCGGCTACGCGGCCGGTGTCTTCCTCGGCAAGCACCCCATGGCGCCGACGATCAGCCCGAAGAAGTCCTGGGAGGGCTTCGCCGGTTCGCTGACCGCCGGTGTGGTCGGTGGCGCGATCACGGTGACGACGCTGCTCGACGGCCAGTGGTGGCAGGGCGCGCTGTTCGGTGCGGTCCTGGTCGTCACGGCCACCGCAGGCGACCTGGTCGAGTCGCTGATCAAGCGCGACCTCGGCATCAAGGACATGGGCACGCTGCTGCCCGGCCACGGCGGCCTGATGGACCGGATGGACTCCCTCCTCCCGTCCGCCGTCGCCTCCTGGCTCCTGCTGCACCTCTTCGTGCAGTGACCGGGGTTCGCACGACCGGTGGTCAGTCGTCGAACGGGTCGTCCACCTCGGTGCGCGGCTCGGTCTCGATCACGCGGGACTGGTCGATCACGGAGAAGGCCACGCCCGCGTGGTCCTCGACGACGGTGATGCGCCCGAACGGGGTGTCGTAGGGCTCGACGGTCACCCGGCCACCGAGCTCCAGCACCCGGTACGCCACCGAGTCGGTGCCGATCTCGGGCGCGGCGTTGAAGTACACCATCCAGTGCGAACGCTCGCCGTACGGGAACTCGCGTCCCATCTTCTGCCGGCCGATGACCTCGGTGCCCTCGACGGACCACGACGCGTAGTCCAGCCGGTTGCCGTCACCGATCTGCGTGACGTCGTAGTTGCACAGCTCGGCGAAGAACTCGTCGGCCACCGCACCGTCGCGGGTGTTCAGCTCGGCCCACGCGTAGGCGCCGTGCCCGCCGGTGCCGAAGCGCCAGTCAGGCGGGACGTGCCGGAAGCCGACGACGGCGCCCGTCGGATCGGCGATCACCGTGCTCTGCGTGTGGTCCGCGCCGTCCTCGGGGTTGCGCAGCACCGAACCGCCGAGGTGGAAGACCTTCTCCGCTGTGGCGCGCGCATGGGGCGTGACCAGGTATAACAGCCACGGCTCCGGCTCGCCCTGCGGTAACCCCGCGACGGGAACGCCGTCGACCATCGCCACGGTGTAGCCGTCGTCGTCGGCGTAGTGCCAGCCGAACAGGCCGGTGTAGAACTCGATCGCGCCCTTGAGGTCGTCGACGGTTCTCTCCGCCCAGCACGGACTGCCGCTGAGCAGCGGTGCGAGCTGGGGCGTGTTGGGAGCGATCGACACTGCCGCCTCCTGCAGGGAAGAGATGCGACAACGCTACGCCGTGATTGGACGAATTCGTACGGTCACTTGCAAATCGAGGTCTTACAGTATCGCCGTGAGGGGATTCGTGCGGGCGGCGCTGAACGCGGTGCGACCGGCAGATGTCGTGCCGAGCCCGAACATCTGGCACTGGCCCGACGTCTACGAGGTCGAGAACCGCGCGCAGGACGTGCACGGCGCGATCTGGTCGGCGATGGACGACGAATGTCCGTTCACCGGTCTGGACGTTGTGGACGTCGGTTGTGGAGACGGCTTCCACCTGCCCATCTTCGCGCGCACCGCGAAGTCCGTCACAGGCGTCGAACCGCACCACCCGCTCGTCGTGCGCGCCCGGCAGCGCGTGGCCGGGCTGCCGAACGCCCGCGTCGTGTCCGGCCCCGCGCAGGGGTTGCCGCTCGACGACGCCTCCGCCGACCTGGTGCACGCCCGCACCGCCTACTTCTTCGGGCCGGGCTGCGAACCGGGGCTGCGCGAGGCGGACCGGGTGCTGCGGCCGGGTGGCGCGCTCGCGATCGTCGACCTCGACGGCGCGGCTGGTCCGTACGGGCCGTGGCTGTGTGCCGACGAACCGCGCTACGACCCGTCGGCCGTCGAGAAGTTCTTCGCGGACAACGGGTTCTCGCTCAGGCGCGTCACCACCGAGTGGCGCTTCGACAAGCGGGAGGACCTGGAGTCGGTGCTGCGCATAGAGTTCTCCGCCAAGGTCGCCGAGCGCGCCATCGCGTCGGTGACCGGGCTGAGCTTCCCCGTCGGCTACCGGCTGCACGTGCGCCGCAAGCCGAAGGGGCTGATCGTGTGATCCGCGAGATGCAACGTCTCACGCAGCGGTTGTGGTCGCGCAGCGCCAACTGGCACGTCGGAGACCTTGCCTGGCAACGGTTCGAGCACGTCGGCCGCGAGCCCGAGTGGCAGTTCGAGCTGTGGGAGCGCGACGGCGAGGTGGCCGCGTGGGCGTGGGAGCAGCGCGGCGAGACCCTGTTCCTCCAGGTCGACCCGGCGCACGGGGACCTCGCGGACGAGGTGCTGGAGCGCTTCCCCGACCGCGAGGTGATGGTCCTCGACGCCGAGCACCACCTGATCGCCGCTCTGGAACGCCACGGGTACGCGCGGCAGGACGGCGACCACCAGGTCTTCATGTCCCACGACCTGCG
>JASLAV010001111.1 GCA_030146905.1 Lentzea sp.
CTCGAGCAGCACGTCGTCGAGGACGTAGGCGCCGGGCGGCCGTCCGAGCCGCTGGACCAGCTCGGCGATGTCGGCGGCCTGCCTGGCGGCGGTGGGGACGTCCTCGCGGCTCTCGGCGGCGGCGATGCCGCCGACCAGGCCTACGCCCGCGGCCGTGTGCAGCCTGCCGACCAGGTCGTCGGCGTCGGCCAGCTCCTGCTCCACGGTCTCGGCGGTCGTCGGCAGCAGCACGGTGCCGCCGTCGTGGTCCAGCGCGGACAGCGCGTGCTTCGGCAGCTCCGCCCGCAACCGCCGGACCAGCGCGTGGGCGGCGAACCTCGCGTCACCGGCTTCGGCGGGCGGTGGCGCGTCGACCCGCACGGCCAGGACCACGTGGTGGCTGGACAGCTCGAGCCCGATCCGTTCGGCCAGCGGCTCGGCCTCCCTGCCGGTGAGCAGCGCGGCGACCAGCGCGCGGCCGGCCTCACGCCGTTCGGCGTGCAGCGCCTGCTGTTCGGTGAGGTAGGAGGCGGCGACGGCGGGCACCGCGACGCTCAGGTACTGCAACAGCGCGGGAACGGTCGCCAGCAGGTCGTCCACCTCGTGCTGCTCGGCGACGCTCGCCATCGCCGTCCACCCGACGTGCGCCGCCACGTGGTACGTGCTCAGCACGACGTCGAGCGGCACGCCCTGCTGCGCCCTGCGCACCGCCGTGGCGATCTGGTCGGCGAGCTCGTCGGCCGCCGGTGGCCGCTGCTCGCGCAGCGCGCGCAGGAAGACCTGCAGGTTGCGGGTCACCGCCTCGGTGATCTCCCGGTCGACGAGCTGGTGCGGCAGCTGCCGGTAGGCGGCTGATCTGGCGAAGAACGCCTCCAGCACCTTGTCGGCGATACCGGGGATCTGCGTCGCGGCGCGCTCGTACAGCGGTGCGAGGGGGTCAGGAGCTTGGATGTCGACCACCGGCAGAGGCTCGCGCATGCGACGGCCCGGTGCCATCGCCCGAAACGGTCGTCTTCGGTGGGCGTGGTGCACGAAAGCACCCACCCGCCGTTGTGCACGTGCCTCAAGAAGTTGACCTGATCGAGTGACGTCGGGGAGTCCTGCTCGTGCACCCGGTCAGAATTGGCAGCTCCGAACGGCATGGGCAGGGTGACTTGGCACACAACGCGAGCAGCGTCCAAGAATGCATGAAGTTGTTGTTACGAAGGGGATTTCAGCGATCCGTCGTGCAAGACCGCATGACGTGCGTCAACGCCGTCATGTTCCGCAGGGTGTGGCGGGGCACCAACGAGACGGTGCTCGCCTACTCCGAGTCGGAGGCGCTGGCGTACCGGGTCCGACAGGAAGACGTGGATCCAGCGGACCCGTTCGTCGTCGATCCCGACCACGCGCTGTGGCAGCGCGGCGGCGAGTTCCTCGACGTCGCGGGGCAGCTGCTGGAGCTGCCCCCGGCGCCGGACCACTCCACGTTCGCGACGGGCTGACGATCAGCCGGTCAGGAACTGGTTCGGCCGCAGGGCCCTGCCGACGATCCGCGTGTCGCCGATCGAGCCGTAGAAGCCCTGGCCGTACCGCAGCGCGAACCCGGTCGCGCCGATCACGAACGGTTTGCCCTGGGTCGTGATGCCCCTGGACTCCTCCGCGGCGTTGCGCGCGATCTTGGCGCCGTCGACGTACATCGTGGTGCGCCGCCCGTCGTTGACGACCGCGACGTGGGTCCACCGCCCGACGGGGATCGCGTGGCTCCACGAGGTGGGGTCGGCGTCACCGGGCACGGGGTAGACGACGAACTGCAGGAACCGCTCGCCGGACACGTTCAGGCTGCACGTCGGCTCGTCGTCGGACCAGCCGCTGTGCTTGCCCGCGTCACCGGCGCGGCCCTCCCAGCTCAGCACGCCCATGAAGGCGTGGTCGCCGACGAACGGGCTGGGCAGCTTGATGAACGTCTCGATGGTGTAGCCGGACTCGAACTTCGCGCTGTTGACGGCCGCCGTGGGCGAGGTGCGCAGGATCGCGCCGCGGTCGGGACCCTTGCCGCCGGCGAAGAGCAGGCTGGCGTGCGCGGGCTGGTCGTCGTGGTGGTCGCGTGACCACGTCAGCACGTCGGGGGTGCTGGAGTGCAGGTGCTGCACGGTGAGGTCGTTGCCGTTGCCGGTGAGGTCGCGGACGACCGTGCCGGGCGCGACGGCACCCTCCGCCGCGGAAGGCAGGCCCTCGGCGTCGAACCGCCAGTACGCCACCGTGTCCCTGGTCAGCACGGCGCGCGCGGGGCGGGGAGCGGGCAGCACCGGCGGTGCGAACCCGGCGAACCGCTGACGGAAGTCGATCTCGACGGTGAACCTGTCGATCTCACCGCTCAGCTCGGCCGTCTCGGCCTCCGGCAGGGTGTCGCGCCTGGTCAGCAGCCACGGGGAGAACGTCTCGACGTCGATCACGTTGCGGGCCAGGTCGAACGAGTAGAACCGGACCATGCCCGCGCCGCCGTAGTAGCGCTCCTGGTAGTTCGTGATGTGCAGGTGCACGGGGTTGCCGTGGTCGTTGGTCAGCGTCGTGCGACCGGACGGCCAGTAGTGCCCGTTGAGGGTGAGGAAGATCTGGTCGTTGCGCCGGATCAGCCGGTCCCACAGCAGCTGCCCGTGGCCGGAGAGCTGGGCCTGCGGGCTGCCGCCGACGAGGTCGTGCGTGGTGAGGATGGTGGGCAGGTTCTTGTGCCGGTCGAGCACGCCCTGCGCCCACTCGGCGCCCTTGTCCGACACCCGCCAGTCCAGCGCGAGCAGCAGCCACTGACGGCCGCCGCCGGAGATCACGTGGAAGGTGTTGTAGCCGCCGGGGGACGTGCCGCCGAACGTCTTCATCTTCTTGAACCGGTCAGGCCCGAACGTCCGGGAGTACGGCGTGGGGCCGCGCTGGTCGTCGGTGCCGCCCGGCACGTCGTGGTTGCCCGCCAGCACGCTGTACGGGAGCTGGCCGCCGATCGTGCCGAACACCGAGTCGGCGGTCCGCATCTCCTTCTCGGTGCCGTGCTCGGTCACGTCACCGAGGTGCGCCAGGAAGACGATGTTCGCCTCGCGCCGCCGTCGCACCAGCGAGCGCAGGGCCTCCTTCACGGGCTCCGGGTCCGAGCCGCCCTCGTCGAGCAGGTACTGGGTGTCCGGCAGGACCGCGATCGTGAACCGC
>JASLAV010001211.1 GCA_030146905.1 Lentzea sp.
GGCAGGTCCGTCATGCCGCACGCGTGGATCATGCGGACGACGACTTTCGCGACGTCGCCGGGGAACCTGGTGAGGTCCGACTCCGCGCGAATGGTGGCGAAGGACCGGCGGTAGATCTCCGCGCCGTCCTTGATGTACTCCGTCACCTGATCTCCTCGTAGCCGTCGCCGGTCGCGACGAACTCGATCACATCACCGGCCGGGCGACCACATCGGCGTGAGCAACCCGACCAGTGCACCGGGCGGTTGTGCGGGGTGCCCAGCCAGGCGCGGGCGTCGGCCCGCACGTCGGAGAGCGACTTCGCGCAGCCGGGCCGCCCGGTGCAGGCGCTGACGCCGTGCCACGGCGATTCCGGGTCCGTGATCAGGCCGGACGTGTCGGTGCCCGGTGGCACGACCAGGCTGCGCCACGGGGTCAGGCGGATCGCGACGCCGGCGAGCTGGTGCGCGTCGAGCCGGCCCAGTGGAACGCCTGGTGTCGAAGGCGAAGGTGCGACAGGAGTCACAGCCGGGATGATCCGCTGGGCGCCGGTGGCGCCGAAGTGCTCGGTGATCTTTCGCACACCGCCGTCCACTTCGGACAGGCGCCACGCGGTTCCGCGCATCGACTGGAACAGCCTGGCCGCCGTGACGAGAGCGTCGACGGGATCGTGAACCCGGACACCTGTATCGGTACCGGCCAGCAGGAGGACGTCCCCGACCAGGCCGAGGTCGCCACCCAGCCCGCTCACCGACGCGCCGACCGTGACCAGGAAACGCCCTGGTAGCGAGGCCAGTTCCGGGTCCGCGCACAGGGCCGCGTCCAGTGCGTCGACCAGGTCCTGGTTGTCGTCCAGGGGAGCCGCGACGATGTTGCGGATGCGCTCGTGCGACCAGGAGGGCAGCAGACCCGCCGCACGCATCCGCTCACCCAGCTCCACCCCGTCCGCGAGCCCCCTGATCTGGAGGTTCGCGCGCGAGGTCAGCTCGACCGAGCCGTTCCCCAGCTCGGCGGCGGCAAGGCGGACGGCATCCCACTGAGCAGCGGAAAGGGTGCCGCCCGGCACCCGGATGCGCGCCAGCCCGCCGTCGGCTGCCTGGTGCAGCTCGACGGCGCCGGGGCAGGCGTCCGGGTGACCCCGATAAATCCCACTGGGCATAGGTCGGACTGTAACCCGCCGGTTAGGGTGAGCCCGAACGACGAAGCGCAGGAGGAAGCCGGTGCGAATCCGGCGCGGTCCCGCCACTGTGACCAGCGAACTCGCTGGGAGTCAGGAACTCCGCTTCGCCGCGACCCGCAACTTGGGGCGAGGACCCCACGAGGGATGGAGCCTGCGTGATCCTGCTGCTGTCGACCTCCGACACCGACCTGCTGTCGGCGCGTGCGAGTGGCGCCGAGTACCGGCTCGGCAACCCCTCCCGACTCACGACCGACGACCTGCCCGCGCTCGTCGAGGGCGTCGACCTGGTCCTCGTGCGCATCCTCGGCGGCCGCCGGATGTGGGAGGAGGGTCTCGACCGGCTGCTCGCGAGCGGGCTGCCGGTGGTCGTCCTCGGCGGTGAGCAGCAGCCGGACGCGGCGCTCATGGAGCTGTCCACGGTGCCGGGCGGCGTCTGCGCGGAGGCGCACCTCTACCTCGCCCACGGCGGTCCGGCGAACCTCGCCGAGCTGCACAAGTTCCTCTCCGACACCGTTCTGCTGACCGGTCACGGGTTCGCCGCCCCGGAGGCCACGCCCACGTGGGGCGTGCTGGAGCGCGAAAGCGCGGGCGAAGGCCCCACGGTCGCGGTGCTCTACTACCGCGCGCACCACGTCGCGGGGAACACGGCGTTCGTGCACGCGTTGTGCGACGCGATCGAGGCCAAGGGCGGCAGGGCGCTGCCGGTCTACTGCTCGTCGCTGCGCACCGCGGAACCCGAGCTGCTCGAGACGCTGGGGCAGGCCGACGCGCTGGTCGTCACGGTGCTCGCCGCCGGTGGCACGAACCCCGCGAAGGCCTCCGCCGGTGGCGACGACGAGGCGTGGGACGTCGGCGCGCTGGCGGCGCTGGACGTACCGATCCTGCAGGGCCTGTGCCTCACGTCGAGCCGCGAGTCGTGGGACTCCAACGACGACGGGCTGTCTCCCCTGGACACCGCGACCCAGGTCGCGATCCCCGAGTTCGACGGCAGGATCATCACCGTCCCGTTCTCCTTCAAGGAGATCGACTCCGACGGCCTCACCGTCTACGTGGCCGACCCGGAACGGGCGCTGCGGGTCGCGGGCATCGCCGTGCGCCACGGCCGCCTGCGCCACATCCCCGTCGCCGAGCGCAAGATCGCCGTGATGCTGTCGGCGTACCCGACCAAGCACTCCCGCATCGGCAACGCGGTCGGCCTCGACACGCCCGCCTCCACCGTCCGGCTGCTCAAGGCCATGAGGGACCACGGCTACGACATCGGTGACGAGCTGCCCGGCGTCGACGAGCTCGACGGCGACAAGCTGATCCACGCGCTGATCGCCGCCGGTGGCCAGGACGCGGACTGGCTGACGCAGGAGCAGTTCGAGAGCAACCCGGTGCGCATCGGCGCGGCGGACTACCGGGAGTACTACGACACGCTGCCGGAGGACTTCCGCGAGTCGATGCAGGAGCACTGGGGCGAGGCGCCGGGCACCCTCTTCGTCGACCACTCGAAGTCGAAGGACGGCGAGATCGTCCTGGCGGCGCTGCGGTCCGGCAACGTCACCGTGATCGTCCAGCCGCCGCGCGGGTTCGGCGAGAACCCGATCGCGATCTACCACGACCCGGACCTGCCGCCGTCGCACCACTACCTCGCGGCGTACCGGTGGATCGAGTCGTCGTTCGGCGCGGACGCCGTGGTGCACGTCGGCAAGCACGGCAACCTGGAGTGGCTGCCCGGCAAGACCGTCGGCATGTCGGCGTCCTGCGGCACGGACGCGGCGCTCGGCGACCTGCCGCTGATCTACCCGTTCCTCGTCAACGACCCCGGTGAGGGCACGCAGGCCAAGCGGCGCGCGCACGCCACGCTGGTCGACCACCTCGTGCCGCCGATGGCCCGCGCCGACAGCTACGGCGACATCGCACGGCTGGAGCAGCTGCTCGACGAGTACGGGAACATCTCGGCGATGGACCCGTCCAAGCTGCCCGCGATCCGCGCGCAGATCTGGACGTTGATCCAGGCCGCGAAGCTCGACCACGACCTGGGCCTGGACGACCGCCCGCACGACGCGGAGTTCGACGAGTTCCTGCTGCACGTCGACGGCTGGCTGTGCGAGGTCAAGGACGTCCAGATCCGCGACGGCCTGCACGTCCTCGGCGAGGCGCCGACCGGCGACGTCCGCGTCAACCTGGTGCTCGCGATGTTGCAGGCACGGCAGATGTGGGGCGGCCAGGTCGCCGCGCTGCCCGGCCTGCGCGAGGCTCTCGGCCTCACCACGACGACCCGTGACGACGTCGACGCGGTCGAGGAACAGGCCCGCGCGCTCGTCCAGGCGATGGAGGACGCGGGCTGGGACCGCGACGTGGCCAGGACCCTGCACGAGTCGGAGGACGTCCAGAGGATCCTGGAGTTCGCGGCGGTCGAGGTCGTGCCGAGGCTCGCGCGCACCACGGACGAGATGACGAACGTGCTGCACGCGCTGGACGGCGGCTACATCCCGGCCGGCCCGTCCGGTTCGCCGTTGCGCGGCCTGGTGAACGTGCTGCCGACCGGCCGCAACTTCTACTCCGTCGACCCGAAGGCCATCCCGTCGCGCCTCGCGTGGGAGACCGGCCAGGCGATGGCCGACTCGCTGCTGGCCCGCTACCGCGACGAGAACGACGGTGAGTGGCCGCCCTCGGTGGGTCTGTCGGTCTGGGGCACGTCCGCGATGCGCACGGCCGGCGACGACATCGCCGAGGTGTTCGCGCTGATGGGCGTGCGGCCGGTGTGGGACGACCAGTCCCGCCGCGTCACCGGGCTCGAGGTGATCTCGCTGGAGGAGCTGGACAGGCCGCGCGTCGACGTCACGGTCCGCATCTCCGGTTTCTTCCGCGACGCCTTCCCGCACGTCGTGTCCATGATGGACGACGCGGTGCAGCTGGTGGCCGCGCTCGACGAGCCGGCGGACCGGAACTTCGTGCGCGCGCACATGCTCAAGGACCTCCAGGAGCACGGCGACGAGCGCAGGGCGACGCTGCGGATCTTCGGGTCCAAGCCGGGCGCGTACGGCGCCGGTGTGCTGCCGTTGATCGACAGCCGCAACTGGCGCGACTCGTCGGACATCGCCGAGGTGTACGCGGTGTGGGGCGGTTACGCGTACGGCCGCGGGGTCGACGGTGTGGCGGCGCGCGAGGACATGGAGTCGGCCTACCGGCGGATCGCGGTGGCGGCCAAGAACATCGACACCCGCGAGCACGACATCGCCGACTCGGACGACTACTTCCAGTACCACGGCGGCATGGTCACGATGGTGAAGACGCTGACGGGCAAGGCACCCGCCGCGTACGTCGGCGACAGCACGCGTCCCGAAGCGGTGCGGACCCGCACGCTGACCGAGGAGACCTCGCGGATCTTCCGCGCCCGCGTGGTGAACCCGCGCTGGGTCGGGGCGATGCGCCGGCACGGGTACAAGGGCGCGTTCGAGCTGCAGGCGACGGTCGAGTACCTGTTCGGGTACGACGCCACGACCGGTGTCGTCGCGGACTGGATGTACGAGAAGCTGACCGAGACCTACGTGCTCGACCCGGAGACCCGCAAGTTCCTGCAGACCTCGAACCCGTGGGCGTTGCACGGCATCGCCGAGCGGCTGCTGGAGGCGGCGGAGCGCAAGATGTGGGAGCACCCCGATCCGTCCACTTTGGACGCCCTGAGGTCGGCCTACCTGGAGACCGAGGGCGAGCTGGAGGACGGCGCCTGATCCAGCCGGACGCAGCACCGTCCCGGTGACGGGTCGAGGCGCGCGGTCACCCCGTCCGCCTCGATCCCGTCCAGCAGTCCGCTGACGAGGCAGAGGTTCATGCCGCACACCAGCCGGGTGTGCCGCTGGGCCAGGCTGTGGAACGGGCAGTTGCCCAGCAGGATCGAGCAGCCGTTCTCGCGCGGCTCGAAACCGAGGTCCGCCAACGCCTCGGTGACCTCACCGCTCGCGGACGCGGCCAGGTCGGAGCCCCATTCGTAGGCGCGCCGGTTCAGCACCTCGCGCACGGGCTCGCCGCTGCTCTCCGCCTCCACCAGCGCGTCCGCGAGCAGGTGGCTCGCGGCCTCGTACCGCCGGTCGGGCAAGCAGACCTCGATCTGCCCCTCCGACCGCTGGTAGAGCTTCGCCGGCCGGCCCGCTCCCGGGCCGGTGCGCCCGGTCCGGCGCTGACGCACGACGGTGAGCAATCCCATCTCGACCAGCTTGTCGAGGTGGAACGCGGCCGTCGTCCTGGGCAGCTCCACGGCCTGTGCGGCCTCGTCCTTGCTGATGGGCGCGGTCTGGCGCACCACGAAGTCGTACAGCCTGCGCCGGGTCGGCTCGTCGAGAGCCGCGACGGCGGCCACGGGATCGGCCATTTCTAAAACCTACTCCTGTTGACTGAATTCGGCCAGCGGACCTACCGTGGCGGCATGGACGTCGAAGGCGCGCAGAAGGCGGTCACGGACCTGCTCAAGGCGCTGGGCAAGGACCCCTACTCGGTCCACCTGGCCGACACGCCGCGCCGCGTCGCCGAGGCCTACGCCGAGCTCCTGACCCCGCGGACGTTCAACCTCACGACGTTCCCCAACGACGAGGGGTACGACGAGCTCGTGCTCGCCCGCGGGATTCCCGTGCAGTCGTTGTGCGAGCACCACATGCTGCCGTTCCACGGCGTCGCGCACGTCGGGTACCTGCCGGGGGAGCGGATCCTCGGCCTGTCGAAGCTCGCGCGGGTCGTCGAGATGTTCGCCCGCGACCTGCAGGTGCAGG
>JASLAV010000743.1 GCA_030146905.1 Lentzea sp.
TTCCAGCAGGACGTCGAGTTCGAGGTCGAGATCACCACGTTCACGCGGCCCCGCACGTGGGTCCGCACCATCGTGCCCGGCGCACCCGGTTTCCACGCGCCGGAGGTGAAGACTGTCGCCAAGACCGGCGCCGGCCTGGACAAGATCGACGGCAAGGTCAACCTGTGGGTGTCGGAGGGCTCGACGCTCAAGGACAACCCGGGCGACGGCTTCAAGCCCGGCGAGCCGAAGGCGACGAAGCTCGACGACTCGCCGACGGTCAAGGACCTGCTCAACCCGAACCAGGCCCGGCCGAAGTCGCCGGAGTTCCTCAACGTGGAGGCCGTCGCGAACACGACGGCGCTGCGGGAACAGGCGATCGACGCGCTCAACCGCGCGGCCAACGGCGACTCGGCGCTCACCACGCCGGGCACGGCGTCGCGCGCGCAGATCGACAAGATGTTCGCCCCGGAGAACATCAAGGCGAACCTGCAGCGGCTCATCGAGACCGGCGTGCAGGAGCAGGGCCTCAAGTACGACCGCCGCGTCACCGACCGCTCCGGCGCGATCGGCATGTCGGTGAAGCTGGGTGAGGCGAAGCTGGTGTCCATCTCGGACACCACCGGCTCCGACAACTCGGTCAGCGGTGGTTACAAGGCCGGTGAGTCGTCCACGACCGCCCGGTCGGTCGACCTGACCGCCGGCATCAACGTCCCGGTGCGCCCGAACGTCACCCCGCCGCCCGCCGGCACGCCGTCGAACCCGAGCGGGTCCGGCGGTGCCGCGGTCACCGGCAAGGTGACGCCGTGGTCGGACAACAAGACCGAGTCGAAGGAGATCGGCGGCAACGTCGACCGCGGCAGGACCACGCCCGGTGACGCGCGGACCGTCCTGGTCCAGGTCGACGCCGAGTTCACGATCGTCGGCGAGAGCCGCGCCGGGAACTTCGTGCACGGCGGCACGCCGAACGCCGAGGGCGTCACGGTCAACATGCCGAAGTCGGTGTTCGTGCGCGTGTCCGAGGACGTCGCGCGCGAGATGGGCGTGCTGCCCAAGGTCGAGTCGAGCGTGGAGAAGCCGGACTTCCCGAAGATGGCGCCGCCGTCGACGGTGGCGGCCAACGAGCCCGGCGCGCTCGGTCTGTCCAACGTGGAGAAGGTTCCCGACCTCTCTGCGACGGTCAACGACCTCACGAGCCAGCTGTCCACGAACACCAAGAAGTTCGGCAGCGACTCGCTGATCCCGGACTCGGTGCTCAAGGACTCGATGAGCAACCTGCAGCGCATCGTCGACCTCAACTCGCCGTCCAGCGTCAAGGCGATGATCGACAGTGCCCTGGACGGCGGTGTGCCGCTGCTGGTGCACCAGCCGGGCACGTTCGGCAAGGACTCCTACCAGGTCACGTTGCGGGCCAAGGCGGGCGAGCCGAAGTTCGACCAGGTCGTCAACGACGGCGTCGACATGAGCCACAACTCCGGCGGCTCCCGCAAGGAGGGCGACGGCCAGGGCCGCGGCACCGGCTGGGGCGTCGGCCTGCGGGCACCGGGCCTGGCCTCGCCCGGCAGCGCGAACCCGAAGGTCTCCGGCACCGCGGGTGTCAGCGCGGCCGTGAACATCGGTGCCAGCACGAGCACCTCGGTGACGAAGTCGACCACCGAGGCGTTCGGCTACAACCGCACGGCGAGTGGACCGGCGGCGCAGTACACCGTGCCGATCGAGTTCGAGCTCGTCGTCGAGAAGGGCAACAAGGAAGTCGCGAAGGCCCAGAGCGGCCAGCAGGAGATGGTCGTCCGCACGCACGCGGACAACCAGAAGGTCTCCCAGCCGACCTCCGGCCGGGGCAACCCGCAGCCGTACATGTCGGCGGCCAGCAAGCGCGGCAGCGAGCACGGCACCCCCGAGGCGACGTTCGCCTTCCAGCAGGACACCCGTGCCAAGCAGATCCCGCCGACCGCGTCGGTCGAGAACCTGCGTGGCGCCAAGGACCTGCGCGACGCCGCCGTGAAGGCGATGTCGGAGGCGGGTGCGGGCAAGGGCCTGACCGGCAAGGGCACGGGCTCGCTCAACAGCCTGTACTCCACGCTGAGCCCGGAGAACCTGCAGCCGCACCTGCCCTCGATGCTGTCGGGCCCGCTGGAGGTGCCCGGCCTCAAGGAGGCGGCGCTGACGTTCGGCCAGGACGCCGACGTCAAGGTCTACGCGAAGCTGGTGAACCCGCAGCTCGGGTCGCTCAGCGACAGCGTCAAGATCGAGAACCCGCTGACGACGAAGACCAGCGACACCTCCAGCGAGGCCAAGGTCTCCGAGACCGCCGACGTGACGGTCGGTCTCGCCACCGGAAGCGCGGCGGTCAAGCAGGGTGCTCCGACCGACACCGTCAACTTCGGCACCGGTGGTGTCGAGCTGCGGCACGGGATCGAGGACTCCTCCGCGGTCTCCGGTGGTCCCGCGCGGGCAGAGGGCGGTGCCGTCAAAGCCAAGGACCCGTCCCGCACCGGCCTCGTGCAGTTCGACGTCGAGTACCGCGTGGTCGCCACCATCGGCGGCAAGACCGGCGTCGTCGACCTGACGGTGCCTGGTTCGGCGGGCGTGCGCATGCCGGCCTCCGAGGTCGAGACGATGCTGAACCAGCAGTTCGGCGACTCGTTGAAGGACGCCCAGACCGACGTCAAGAAGACGGCGGACGACTGGCGCGAGGCGGAGAAGAAGGTCGAAGAGGCCCGGCACGAGGCCCAGGACGCCATCAACTCCGCCGCCGCCGTGCTGGCCAGGACCGACGGGCCGCTCGGCGACGCCGCGACGAAGCTGAACACGGCCATCGACGCCCACCTGGACGTCGAGGCCAAGCTCCCGCCGCTGCAGGCGGCGTTCGACAACGCCGTGGCCGACGTCGCGCAGACCCGCGCGACGATCCAGGACCTGACGCCGCAGATCGCGTCGCTCAGCCAGGAAGCGCTCGCGACCAAGGACGCTCTCGACGACGCCCAGATGGCCGGCGCCCCGAAGCCCGAGCTGGACCGGCTCGGCCAGGAGGCCGACGCGGCGCACACCGCGCTGACCAACGCCCAGCAGCAGCTCACCGAGGCCCACACGGACCTCGACGCGCAGCGCAAGGCCGCCGTCGACGCCCGTGCCGCGCTCCAGGCGCAGCAGCAGGTCGTGGCCCAGGCCGATGCCGCCCGCGCCGCCGCCGAGGCCGAGCACAAGCGGATCTCGGACGAGCGGGACGCCGCGGAGCAGAAGATCAAGGACGCGGAGACCAAGCTCGACGACGCACGGCGCACCGCGGACACCAAGCAGCAGCAGTGGTGGGACGCCAAGGCGAAGGTGGACCGCGAGGTCGACGCCTTCAACTCGTCCCCGCCGCCCGTGCCCCCGGCACCGGCGCCGCCGACCACGACGCCGCCACCACCGCCGACCACCCCGGCGCCGCCGACCACGACGCCGCCACCGCCGCCGTCCACTCCGGCGCCGACCACGACGCCGTCCACCGGTGACACGGCTACTAACAGCGCTGCGGACGCCAACCAGAAGCCACTGCCGCCCACGCCCCAGCCGACCCCCGGCACCACTCCGGGCGCCGAGCAGAAGCCGCTGCCCGGCCAGCCGTCCACGGCGGAGACCAGCCGCGGCGGTGCCGAGGCGAACTCGTCCGGTCCCGCTCCCTCGGGCACCGACGTGCCGAAGCAGGTCCGCGGCGGTGGCGCGCCGCCTCAGATGACGCCTCCGACGCCGGAGTCGCACCAGGGCAAGGACGTCCTCACCGACGAGTCGTGGCGCCACGACCCCTCGAAGACCGCGGACTGGTTCGCTCCCGACAAGCCGGTCGACCGCAGCACCTGGGCGGACCGCCGCAACGACACCGACATGCGGACCGTCGACGTGACGGTCCACGACGTCCGGACCGACAGCACGCCGTCGGACATCAAGTCCTACCACGGCTTGATCAACTACGACCTGCGCCGCATCGAGACCACCCCCGGCAACTTCGTGCAGGAGTACACCGTCAAGGTGCACCTCGACGCTGCCGCGAAGGCCGACCCCGAGGTCGTCGCGAAGGTCAAGGAGAACGCCACCAACGGCGTGAACTCGTTGCTGAACCAGGGTTTCCGGCTCCCGAGCGGTGACCAGTTCCACCTCAACCTCGAGTTCACCGACAACAAGGCCGACGCGCACACCACCGTCAAGGTCGACCCGGACAACCCGAACGTCGACCAGACGCACTGGAACCCGAGCACCAGCCCCGAGGTCCTCGCCCA
>JASLAV010001132.1 GCA_030146905.1 Lentzea sp.
GGAGGGCGGCGCCGAGGCGCCCGCCCAGGAGCCGGCTGTTGCCGGCGTTGACGCCCTTCCCGCCGGTTCCGCGCTGCTCGTGGTGAAGCGCGGCCCGAACGCCGGTTCCCGGTTCCTGCTGGACCGCGACACGACGAGCGCGGGGCGCCACCCCGACAGCGACATCTTCCTGGACGACGTGACGGTCTCGCGCCGGCACGCCGAGTTCCGCAGGGAGAGCGGCGAGTTCGTCGTCATCGACGTCGGCAGCCTCAACGGCACCTACGTGAACCGCGAGCCGGTCGACCAGGCCGTCCTCGCGAACGGTGACGAGGTTCAGATCGGCAAGTTCCGCCTCGTCTTCCTGACGGGTCCTGGCTCCGCGGGAGCCTGACGCGTGACGGCCGGGCGGCCACGACGCGGGGTGCTCAGCATCGGGGCGGTGCTCTCAGAGCTTCGCCCCGAGTTCCCCGACGTGACCATCTCCAAGATCCGCTTCCTGGAAGCGGAGGGGCTGGTCCGCCCGGCACGCACCGCCTCCGGCTACCGCCAGTTCAGCGTGGCGGACGTCGAGAGGCTGCGGTTCGTGCTGTCCGCACAACGCGACAGGTACCTGCCGCTCAAGGTGATCCGCGACCAGCTCGACACCGCCCCCGCCGACGCGGGCTCGGTGTCGCGGGCCGAACTGCTGGCACAGTCGGGGACCAGCGCCGAACAGCTGTCCCAGCTGGAACGCGACGGCCTGCTGCGCCCCGGCCCCGGTGGCCGATTCACCACCGACGACATCACCGCGCTCCGCACGATCCGGACGATGACCGGCCTCGGCGTCGAGCGCGAGCACCTGCGCGCGGTCAGGGCGGCAGCCGATCACGAGGTCGTCCTGCTGAAGTCCTTCTCAGATCCCGAGACGGTCAGGGAATTGACCGGCCTCTTCACCTCGTTGCACATGTTGCTGGTGAGAGCGGGCCTGCGGCAATCATCTTGATCACGTTCTGCCCGCAACGATTGAGCACACGGCCCGCTTGGCGGGTAGCGTCGAACGCATACGCCGGGGGATGCTCGGAGACGAACCGGGTACTCCCCAACGAGTCAGAGGGAGGCGAGACCCGATGAGTGAGATGCGCGTCGTGGGCGTCCGGGTGGAGCTGCCCCAGAACCAGCCGATCCTCCTGCTCCGCGAAACCGAGGGTGAGCGGTACCTGCCGATCTGGATCGGCTCCGTCGAGGCCACGGCCATCGCACTCGAGCAGCAGGGTGTCCGCCCTGCCCGTCCCCTCACGCACGACCTGCTCAAGGACGTGATCGGGGCGCTGGGCCGCAACCTCGAACAGGTGCGGATCACCGACCTGCAGGAGGGCACGTTCTTCGCCGAGCTCGTGTTCGACGGCGACGTGCGGGTCTCCGCGCGGCCATCGGACTCGGTGGCGCTGGCGTTGCGCGTGGGGGTGCCGATCCACGCGGAGGAGTCCGTGCTGGCGGAGGCGGGCCTGATCATCCCGGACGAGCAGGAGGACGAGGTGGAGAAGTTCCGCGAGTTCCTCGACTCCGTCTCCCCGGAGGACTTCCGCGGAGCGGATACATAGGCACGGTCGCGGGGCAGACACTTAAAAGAATCGGTGTGTGTCGCTCTCCGTTCCGTCCGAGAGCGGCCTGCTCCGTTCGCGGGTCGCGTTGTTGGGCTACTTCGGGCACGATTCGGCCGCTAAACGATCACTAAACGTCACCTGAACGTCCTACATCGGGTGACGGTATGAGTCTCTACTTCAGGTTGAGGGTCGACACTCCCCGCGCGTCGCGTTGACCTGCCCTCGGAGCGGTCCTACCGTCGAACTCGAGTGGACGCCGCTGGTTCGCGAGAGCTGACGCGGCGGCTTGACGGTCATGGGTTTCGTGGCCGTTCGCGAGGGGAGGCAGGCGTGGTCGAGGAAGCGCCCTTGAGGGCCGAATCCGGGCAGCAGGGCGAGCTGTTCCCGGACTCCTCGCTGCCCGACGAGCTCGTCGGTTACCGGGGGCCCGCGGCGTGTCAGGTCGCGGGCATCACGTACCGGCAGCTGGACTACTGGGCCAGGACAGGCCTCGTCGCCCCGACGGTCCGGATGGCGCACGGCTCCGGCAGCCAGCGGTTGTACTCGTTCAAGGACATCCTGGTCCTCAAGGTGGTGAAGCGGCTGCTGGACACCGGTGTCTCGTTGCAGAACATCAGGGTCGCGGTCGACCACCTGCGCAGGCGCGGCGTCCAGGACCTCGCGAAGATCACCCTCTTCTCCGACGGCACGACGGTGTACGAGTGCACGTCGCCGGAAGAGGTCGTCGATCTGCTGCAGGGCGGTCAGGGCGTGTTCGGCATCGCGGTGAGCGGTGCGATGCGCGAGATCAGCGGGACGATCCACGAGTTCCCCGCCGAGCGCGCGGACGGTGTCGAGATCGCTCCCATGACCGAGGACGAGCTGACCCGCCGCCGTCGCGAGCGCGCGACCGGCTGAGACCTTCGTGCACGGTTCGTGGCCGGGTGGCCACGAACCGCTGGACGGTTGGCAGAAGCGCCGCGACCGCGTGTCTCCCTAGCGTCTGCGCCATGACCTCCTCTCCTTCCTCGCAGGTGGTGAACGTGCTGGCGGCGGCCGTGAAGCGGGCGTCCCGGCGCGAGTTCGGCGTCGTCGGCACCGAGAACCTGCTGATCGCGCTCGCCGACACGACCGGTCCCGGCAGCAAGCTCCGCGTGAGGTCGTTGCCGTCCCAGGCGATGGCACGGGGCGACGAGCACTGGGCGAACGACGACGGCGGCGTCGCCGAGCCGGGCCCTGACGTCGCGGCATTGATGCGCACCGCCCACCGCCGCGCACGCGTCGAGACGGCCCTGCCCATCAGCCGCGCGCTGGACGAGTGCCTCACGGCCGCGATCGTCGAGGCCGGCGACGGCGTGCTGACCACGACCCACCTGTCGCTGGCGCTGCTGTCGCTGGAGTCAGGACGCGTGGCGGACCTGATGGTCGTGCAGCGCGTGGACGTCGAGGCGACGGCGGCGGCCGTGCGCGCGGACGCCACCCGCAAGTACGCCGAGCAGGAGGAGGCGCCCGCGGTGTGGCTGCTGCGCAAGTCGGGCGCGCTGGAAGGCGAGTCCGGCGGCGGGTACGTGCGCTGGCTGACGAAGTTCATCGTGCGCGGTGCCGCGCTCGGCGGTCCGGTGCTCCCCGTCGTGCGCAACGAGGCCGAGCGCCTCGCGGTGGCCGCCGGGCGCGAGGAGGCCACCGCGAGGGACCTGGTGGCCGCCGTGCTGACGGTCGACCAGCAGCTGACCGGCGCGGGGAAGAGGCTGAAGCCGGAGTTCCAGTCCCGCGCGGCTGCGGACCTGCGCGCGGCGGGCGTGGACCTGGCGTCGTTGCCGGAGGAGTCCGGCGGAACGGTCGGGCGTGCGATGGAGGGCGCGAGGCTCGTCGCCGCCCGGCGCGGTGACGAGGTCGTGGGGGCCGAGCACCTGCTCCTGGCGCTGCGCGACGACCCCTCCGACCCGCTCGCGGGGGCGCTGAGCGGTTTTCGTGCTGAGACGTAGGTCGCGTACCCGGCGACTGGCGGGGCTGCCTGCGGGTATCCTTCTCGGGTAGTCGCTGAACTCAGGCGGGAGAGACCGGGTCCTCGAGCCCGGCGCCGAAGGAGCAAGTCCCTCCCCGGGAACCTCTCAGGCATCCAGGACCGCCCGAGCGAGACGCCTCTGGAAAGTGGAGTCCCCGCAGGGGAATCCCGCCGACGGTGAAAGCCCATCCTCGTGGTGGGTGAACCTCTCAGGCGCCCCTCGGGGTACGGACAGAGCGGGGAGGGCACCAGGACACGTGTGCCCTCAGGCCCCCGGAGGCGTTTGATGACGCAGGACCGCATTCCGCTCGCCGCTCTCGAGCACGGCACCCCGTTCGCCGACCGCCACGTCGGCCCGCGCCCCGCCGAACTCGCGCGCATCCTCGACGTCATCGGCGTCGGATCGCTGGAGGAGCTGGCGCAGCACGCGGTGCCTTCGTCCATCCACGAGCGCGACCTCGTGCTGGACCTGCCCGCCCCGGCCACCGAGACCGAGGCGCTCGCCGAGCTGCGCGCGCTCGCGGCGCAGAACCGGCCCATGACGCAGATGATCGGCCTCGGCTACTACGACACCGTGACGCCGGGCGTGATCCTGCGCAACGTGCTGGAGTCGCCCGCCTGGTACACCGCCTACACGCCGTACCAGCCGGAGATCTCGCAGGGCCGCCTCGAAGCGCTGCTGAACTTCCAGACCATGGTCGGCGACCTGACCGGCCTGCCGGTCGCGAACGCGTCCATGCTGGACGAGTCGACCGCCGCCGCCGAGGCCATGACCCTGGTGCGCCGCGCGGGCCGCTCCAAGTCGAACAAGTTCGTCGTCGACGCCGACACGCTGCCGCAGACGCTGGCCGTCATCGAGACGCGCGCGGAACCGCTCGGCATCGAGATCGTCGTCGCCGACCTGTCGCAGGGCATCGAGGGCCTGGGCCTGGGCGGCGACTTCTAC
>JASLAV010001282.1 GCA_030146905.1 Lentzea sp.
CGGTGGCTTCGGGGACGAGGAATGCGCGTGCGATCTCCGCGGTGGTGAGACCGCCGACGGCCCGGAGTGTGAGGGCGATCTGGGAGGCCGTGGTGAGTGACTCGTGGCAGCACAGCGCGAGGATGGTGAGCGTGTCGTCCCGGGCCGGTACGGGATCGGGTGGCGGTGGCGTGAGGGCGACGACTTTGTCCTCGCGCTGACGGCGTGCGGTGTCGGAGCGGTACTGCTCGATCCACCTGCGGCTGGCGGCGGTGATGAGCCAGCCCTTGGGGTTGTCGGGCACGCCGTCGGCGGGCCACTGCCGGGCGGCGTCGAGCAGGGCTTCCTGCACGGCGTCCTCGCAGACGTCGAACTGGCCGTGGCGGCGGACGAGCACGCCGAGGACCTGCGGCGCGAGGTCGCGCAGCAGGCCCTCCACCGCAGCGGTCACAGGTCGTCCGGCATGGACATGTCCCAGACCGGGCGGACCTCGATGCCGTCGTTGTGTGCGTCGGGCAGGGTCGCGGCGTGGGCGATGACCTGGTCGATGGAGTCGGCTTCCACGAGGTAGAACCCGGCGAGGTACTCCTTGGCCTCGGCGAAGGGGCCGTCGGTGACGACGACCTCGCCGTTGCGGACGCTGACGCCCTTGCCGGTCTCGGGGCCGGGCAGTCCCTCGCTGACGATGAGCTCGCCGGAGGCGCGCAGCCGGTCGGACAGATCGTAGTGGTCCTGGCCGAACCGCCGCTGCTGTTCTTCGGTCAGCTTGTCCCACGCGGCCCGTGACTTCGGGTTGCTGTAGATGAGGATCAGGTACTTCACTTCGGCCTCCTGCCGGCGCGTCGTCAGATGTTCTCACCGCCATGTCGAGACCGCGGGCCGTGTCTCGACACCGGGGTGTCACTTCGAGACGGAGGTTGTGGGATGACCCGGACGCTGGTGCAGGACGAGGCCGAGATTCGTGCGGTGTTCGTCGAGCAGGAGGAAGGGATGCGGCTGCGGTCGCCGGAGCGGATCGTCGCCCGGTACGCGCAGGACGCGGTGACGTGCACGCTGGCGCCGCCGTTGCGCACCACGGGTCTGGACGCGCGGGACCCGGAGGCGTTGGCGGGGTGGATGGCCGGGTTCAGCGGGCCGATCACGCTGGAGCACCGGGACCTGGAGATCGCGGTGTCCGGTGACGTGGCGTTCGTGCACGGGCTGGCGCGGTTGTCGGCGGTGCCGGTCGGTTACCCGGAGGGGTTCTCGATGTGGATGCGCACGACCGTGGGGCTGCGGCGCCGTGACGGGCGGTGGCTGGTGACGCACGAGCACGAGTCGGTGCCGTTCCACATGGACGGGTCGTTCCTGGCGGCGACCGACCTGGAGCCGTGATCGGCTCGTGCATGGGGCCCGGACCGTGCAGGGGGTGCGGTCCGGGCCCCTCGTCGTCGATGACCGGGCGTGGTGATCGTATTGCTCAGGGTGCATGCCACCAGCCGCTCCCAGGATGCGAGATCGCTTCGCAGATTGGGTTGAGTCGCTGGTCAGACGCACGGATTCGGCCCGGATGCCGGGAAGAACGTGCAGCTCAACGTGCATGGAAACCCGCCGGTAACATCGGGTGCCGACCGGCGGGTGGACCAGTGCGCTGCTCCGTTCGGCCCGGCTCCACCGGCGGGGATCTTGTTTACGGTCAACCCTCGAACTGAGAGGCCGGTCACAAGTTCACAGGCCCAGACGGGTCACCGCGTTGTCCTCGAGGGGGTTCGCGGTGCGGATGTAGCGGTGCACCGTGCGGGGGTTGGTCCACCGGCCCTGCCGCATGATCTCCCGGTCGCTCGCCCCGCCCAGCGCCGCCTGTGTCGCGAACCCCGCCCGCAGCGAGTGCCCGCCGAACAGCGCCGGGTCCAGGCCCGCCTTGAGCGCGTAGCGCTTCACCAGCTCCGCCACGGCACGCCCGGACATCGCCTTGCCGCCGATGCCGCCGTGCCGGTTGATCACCGGGAACAACGCGCCCGAGCGCGTAGACCGTTCGTAGCCGTGGCAGCGGTGCAGGCCGGTCTCGGTGACCTCCCGGCCGTCGAGCACGTCGGACCAGTCGGCGAACGCGCACACCGGGCACGTCGGGCGACGGCTGCCCCGCGGCAGCACCACGGACTGCTGGTGGCGGCCCGTCTGGTCGGTCTTCGTCGTGCCCAGCCGGACCAGCAGCAGCGGTTCGTGGGTGCGCGGGTCCACCTCCACCGAGACGTCGCCGAACTCGATCGCGGCCAGCTCGCTGCGCCGCAACGCGCCCGCGAACCCGACCAGCAGCAGCAACGCGTCCCTCGCGCGCGCCGGGCCGTGCGCGGGGCGTTCGTCGAGCAGTGCCTGCAGCGTGTCGAGCAGCACCGGCCGTTTGCGGCGGGGCTGGGACTTGCGGGTGCGGCGGACACCGCGCAGCGTCAGCCGCACGACGTCGCTGCGCGTGGGGCTGGGCAGCCCGTTCGCCGCGTGCACCGCCGCGATCGCCGCCGACTTGCGTTCCAGCGTGGAGGCGCCGAACGCCGGTGACCCGTCCGGCTTCACCGTGTCCGCGGCGGCCGCCAGGTACACCGCGACGTCCAGGGGGTCGGCCGGCAACGCCTGGCGTCCCTCCGCCTGGCACCAGCCGGCCCAGGCGATCCAGTCGGACCTGTACGCGCGCACCGTGTTCGGCGACTGGGCGCTGCGCAGGTAGCTCGACAGCGACGCCGCCTGCTCGTCGTCGAACCTCTCGCGCACCCTCGCGAGCGCGTCGACGTCGATCAGCACCGAGTGCGACACCCTGACCAGCGCGTGCTGGACGGGTTCCGGCAGGGTCACACCCGCGATGGTAGCGCCTTGATCAACTCGGCGACCTCCTGCGGCGTGAACTCCAGGCCGCTGGTCCCCACGCTCACCTCGAAGCTGCACCGCCGCGGGTCCGGGTTGGACCGCGCGTACAGGAACAGCCGGATCCCGGTCTCCTCCAGCAGGTTCCGCGCGGCCCGCTGGGCGTCCTCGCGTGACATCGGCAGGTGGACGTGGAACAGGGGAGTGACCGGCATGTCCGGCGTCGTGTGCGCGTACCCGCCGGCGTTGATCGCCTCCGCCAGCGCCAGGGCGTGGGCCTTGAACTCCGCCATGCGCGGCAGGGTGTCGTCCATGCCCACCAGCGCGGCCATCGCCAGCGGCCACGCGTCCACGATCGCCCCGCCCAGGCGGCGCCGCCACACCGCCGCCTGCCCGATCGCTTCGTCGTCACCCGCGAGCACCGCGCCCCGTACCCCTTCGAGTCCCTTGTAGAGCGACACGTACACCGTGTCGAACAGGGCCGCGATCTCGGCGAACGTCGCGTCGTAGCCGGTCTGCGCCTCCCACAGCCGGGCTCCGTCGCAGTGCGCGGCCGCACCGCCCGCCCGCGCCCACCCCGTCTGCGCGGCCAGGTCCTCGAACGACGGCAGCAGACCGCCGATGTCGCGTTGCGGCAGCTCGAACACCACCGCCGCGAGCGGCTCCTCGACGGTCTTGAGGTCGTCGAGGGTCATCAGCGCGTGGCGGTCGCCCACCGGGTGCAACCGCAGGCCGTGCACCGCGCTGTAGCCCTGGTTCTCCCACACCTGCAGATGCGTCTGCGGATGCGCCGCGAACGCGAGCCGCCCGCTGCGTTCGGCGTGCACTCGCAACGCCACCTGCTGCGCCATCGTCCCCGACGGGAAGAACAACGCCCTCGGCTTGCCCAGCAGCCCCGCGACCCGTTCCTCCAGCTCCCGCACCGGGTCCTCCGGCCGCGTGTCCGGCGTGACGTGCTCGGTGAGACGACGCAGAACCTCGACCGGGGACCGGCGCGGACCGCTGTGCTGCGACAGAGAACGACGGATGTCCATACCTCGGACACTACCTATTGCCAGTTACTTGCAATAGGTCCGTTCGCCGTGTTCAGGCTTGTGCTCGGGCGGTCTCGGTCAGGCGGCTGCGCTCAGCCGTGCGTCCAGCTCCGCCTCGTCGGCCACGAACCACAGCTGCCGGCCCCGGTTCGCCTCGAAGACGAAGTCCCGCAACGCCGTGCTCGCCGCCACCTGCTCGGTGATGTCGCCGAGCACCACGACACCGAAG
>JASLAV010001283.1 GCA_030146905.1 Lentzea sp.
TGGACCGTCTTCGGGCTTCCCAACGCCCTCCTGGCCGGCGACGCGCTGCTAACCGCGGCCACGTCGGTGCTGCTCGACTCCGACGGCGCCGACCCGCGGTCGGCGACAGCCGGGCTGATGACCGCGACCCAGCGGATGATCACCGGCCAGACCGCGGACATCGACTTCGAACGGCGTCGGGACGTGACCCTCGCCGAGTGCATGCGCATGGCCGGCGACAAGACCGGAGCGCTGCTGTCCTGCGCGTGCTCGCTCGGTGCCGCGCTGGTCGGTGCGGACTCCGCGCTGGTCCAGCGGCTGGCCGCGTTCGGTGAGCACGTCGGACTCGCCTTCCAGCTGGTGGACGACCTTCTCGGCATCTGGGGCGACCCCGCGACCACGGGAAAGCCCGCGGGCGCGGATCTGCTCGCCAGGAAGAAGTCGCTGCCGGTGGTGGCGGCCCTGCAATCGGCGTCCTCGACCGAGCTGGAGGAGCTGTACTCGCGCGAGGAGCCGCTGACCGAGGCGGACGTCGCGCGTGCGGCTGCCCTGGTCGAACGTGACGGAGGCCGGGAATGGGCTCTTCACGAGGCGACCCGCCAGATCGGTGCCGCACGCGAGTGTCTCGCCGCCGCGGACGTCCCGCGAGAGGTCGGCGTCGACCTGGCGCAGATCGCCTCGTTCGTCGTCGGCCGAGAGTTCTGATGCCCGCTGGGAAGGCGGTCGTCGCCGTGGTCGCCGTAGCGGCCGGCGTGGCCGCCATGAACCAGACCCTGGTGGTTCCTCTGCTCGGCACTCTGCCCACCCTGCTGGGCGCGGGCGTCGCCGGCACCTCCTGGGTGGTCACGGCCGCGTTGCTGAGCGGTGCGGTGACCAGCCCCGTCATCGGCAGGCTCGGTGACCTCTACGGCAAGAAGCGCCTGGTGCTGGTCGTGCTCGGTCTGGTGACGGCGGGCTCGTTGCTGTGCGCGGTCTCCAGCTCGTTGACCCCGATGGTCGTCGGCCGGACGCTGCAGGGCGTCGGCGTCGGCCTGGTACCGCTGGGGATCAGCCTGCTGCGGGACGCCCTGTCCGCGTCGCGGCTCAGCGCCGCGGTCGGGCTGACCTCCTCCGCGCAGGGCATCGGTGCGGCGGCCGGGATCCCCGTGGCCGCCGCCGTGGCCCAGTTCGCGCAGTGGCGCGTGCTGTTCTGGGTGACCGCCGCGGTGACCGCCGTGCTCGGGCTGGTGATGGCCCGGCTGGTCCCGTCCACCCCGCCGCGGGCCGTCGGACGGTTCGACGGCGTCGGCGCGTTCGGCCTCACCGCCGGCCTGACGGCGTTGCTGCTGGCGATCACCTACGGAGGGGACTGGGGCTGGCTGCACACCCCGACCCTGCTCCTGGTCGTCACGGGGGTGGCGGTGCTGGTGCTGTGGGGTGCGTGGGAACGGCGGGTGACGAGCCCGCTGGTCGACCTCGCGACCGCGGCGCGCCGGCCCGTGTTGCTGGTGAACATCACCTCTGTCCTGGTGGGCTTCGCCCTCTACGCCCAGATCCTGTTGGTGCCGCAGCTGCTGCAACTGCCGGTGGACACCGGCTACGGACTCGGCCTCCCGATGGTCCACGTAGGACTGTTGATGCTGCCGCCAGGACTGGCGATGATGGCCGCGGCGGCGTTCGGTGCGCCGGTCTCCGCGCACCGCGGCCCGCGGTTCTCACTGCTGCTGGGCATCGTGCTGATCGGCATCGGCTACGTGGTCTGCCTCGCGAGGATGGACTCGGCCACGTGGCTGGTGATCGGCACCGTGATCACGAACGGCGGCGTCGGCTTCGCTTTCGGGGCGATCCCGCTGCTGATCATGGCCGCTGTGCCGCCCGAGGAGACCGGGGTGGCCAACGGCGTGAACGCGCTCATGCGCGCCATCGGCACCGCGCTCTCCGGCGCTGTGGTCGGTGCCGTCGTCGCCGGGCTGAGCATGTCGTACGGAGCAGCGACGGTCCCTCAGCGTGATGCCTTCGTACTCATCGCGGTGGTGGGGCTGGCCGGCGCGGTCCTCGCCGTGGTGACCGCCACCGCCGTTCCCGACGGACCGCGCCGCGACTCTCCACTGCGGACGAACAGGAAGACGATCTCATGACCGAACCGAAGGTGTCCCCGATCGCGGCCCGCGCTGCCGGCTGCCCGTTCGACCCGGCTCCCGAGTTGTCCGAGGCACTCCAGGACGACGCGCTGCGACGTTGTCCCGTGCCCAGTCCGATGGGCGAGTTCGACGCCGTGGTGGTCACCCGGTACCAGGACGCGCGGGCCGTGCTCGGCTCCGACCGGCTGCGGATGGGCGGCGCCATGCCGTTCCAGCCGGGCAACCTGATGAGCTACGACGGCGAGGACCACACCCGCCTGCGGCGCATGCTCACCGGGTCGTTCACGACGAAGCGGGCGCGGGAGCTGCGGCCGATGATCGAGGGCGTGGTCGAGGACGCCCTGGACGGGCTGGAGAAGGCCGGCCCCGGCGCGGATCTGGTCACGCACTTCAGCATGCCCATTCCGACGCAGGTGATCTGCGCGCTCCTCGGCGTGCCGTACGAGGACCGCGAGGAGTTCCAGCGCCGGACCGAGGCCGTGCTGGACGTCAACTCGAGCTTCGAGGAGCAGATGCGAGCCGTGGCCGAGGTGAACGCCTACATGGCGGTCCTCGTCGCACGCCACCGCGAGGAGCCGGGGGACAACCTGCTGGGCGGCATCGTGCGTGAGCACGGCGCCGCGCTGACCGACGACGAGCTCGCCGGAATCGGCAACATGCTGCTCATCGCCGGGCACGAGACGATCTCCAGCACGCTCGCCGCGAGTGTCGCCCTGCTGCTGCGCCATCCCGATCAGCTCGCGATCGTCCGCGACGAGCCCGACGCGATCGACGGCGCGGTGGAAGAACTGCTGCGCTACTGCTCGCCGGCCACGATCCTCCCACGCCGGGCCGCCGGCGAGATCCAGGTGCGGGACCAGGTGATCCGAGAGGGTGAGTTCGTGGTGGTGTCCGCGCTCACCGCCAACCGGGACCTCGAGTCCGGCCAGGAGCTGGATCGGCTGGACGTGCGCCGCCCGTTGCTCGGACACCTCGCCTTCGGCTTCGGCCCGCACCAGTGCCTCGGTCGTCAGTTGGCGCGCATGGAACTGCGCGTCGCTTTGCCGGCCCTGTTGAACCGGTTCCCGGAGCTGCGGTCCGCCGTGGCGGCGGACGAGGTGGACTACCGGACGACCTCGCTGGTCTTCGGGGTGAACTCCCTGCCGGTCACGTGGTGAGCCGCGAAGTGGAGGTCGAGGTCGACGGGACCAGGTGCATGGCGATCGGGAACTGTGCCGCGAGCGCACCGGCCGTCTTCGACCAGAGCGAGGACGACGGCACCGTGGTCCTGCTCGACCCGAGCCCTCCTCCGCATGAGCACGAACGGGTGCGCGAGGCGGCACTGATGTGTCCGGTCTCGGCGATTTCCTTCAACGAGAACGCTCCCACCCGCCCCCGGCGGGTGACCGTCGCGGGCGAGAGCCGCCCTGACCTCGGAGGTAGCAATGTTTGACGCGGAGGTGCCGGTTCTCGTCGTCGGCGGAGGTGGCTGCGGGCTCGCCGCGTCGGTGTTCCTGTCCGATGCCGGCGTGCGCCATCTGCTGGTGGAACGCCGCGAGTCGACCTCGGTCCTGCCGAGGGCGCACTACCTGAACCAACGGACGATGGAGATCCTGCGACAGCACGGCATCGCGGACGACGTCTACCGGATCAGTTGCCCCCTCGAGAACATGAGTGAGGTCGTCTGGCGCACCACGCTGGCCGGGGACGGTCCCCTCGACGCGCAGAACCTGTATCGGATGGACGCCTTCGGCGGCTTCGGTACCGCCGCGCCGTACGCGGCCGACAGTCCCTGCCCCTCCACGAACCTGCCGCAACACCGCCTGGAACCCGTGCTGTTGCGGCACGCGCAGGAGCGGGCGCCGACGAGCCTGTTGTTCAACCACGCGCTGGAGGAGTTCGAACAGGACGCGGAAGGCGTGACAGCGCGGGTCAGGGACAGGGCGACCGGGGAGGTGCGCACCGTCCGCGCACGGTATCTCCTGGCAGCCGACGGCGGTCGTCTTGTCGGCGCGTCGCTCGGCGTGCCCATGGACGCCATCAGTGGCGGGTTCAGCATCCTCTCGGTCCACTTCAGCGCCGACCTGTCCCGGTGGTGGCCTGGCGACTCGGTGCTGATGACCCACCTCATCAGCAGCGAAGGCGAGGTGTCGATCATCGTGGCCGCGGGACCGCGGTGGGGCCTCGCCTGTGAGGAGTGGGCACTTCACCTGCGGATGCCGCCGGGAGGGACCGAGAACGTCCTCGACCCCGCGGCCCTCACAGCGCGGCTGCGCGCACTGTTGAAGCTGCCCGACGACGTGGACCTGACGGTGCACCGAGCGACCGAGTACCGCCCGGAGGCCGTCGTCGCCCACTCGTTCCAGGTAGGCAGGGTGTTCCTGGCCGGCGACGCCGCGCACAGGCAGCCGCCGGCGACCGGACTGGGCCTGAACACGGCCATCCAGGACGCGCACAACATCGCTTGGAAGCTCGGGATCGTGCTCGGTGGTCAGGCCGGTGCGGAGCTGGTGGACACCTACGAGGCCGAGCGCTTGCCGGTGGCACGGCGCAACGTGAGCTGGTCGATGGCGTGCTTGCGCAACTACGGGGCGTTGTTCGCGAGTCTCGGAGTGGTGCCCGGTCAGCCGGAGGCCACCGCGGCCGGCTTGCGCGAGCTGCTCTCCGACACACCGATGGGAGAAACCCGCCGGACGGTGGTGCGCGAGGTGTTCAGCACGCAACGGATCGAGTACCAAGCGCACGACATCGAGCTGGGGCACCACTACCCGGAGGGAGCGGTGGTGCCGGACGGCACCGCGCCGCCACCCCGCGATCCGATGGGGTCGGCTTACCACCCGGTCACCCGGCCGGGGCACCGGTTGCCGCACGCGTGGCTCCGCCTGGGTGACACCCGCGTATCCACATTGGACCTCGTCGGGCGTAACGGCGGCTTCGTGCTGATCACCGGAGCACTGGGCGAGGCGTGGACGGTCGCGGCGAAGAAGGTCGCGGACCGCTACCGGGTCGCCCTGACCGTGGTCGCGGTCGGGACCGAAGCCGCCGGGACACGTTACCGGGACATCGATGGGATCTGGACGGCAGTGCGCGGGACGGACGCCGACGGTGCGGTGCTGGTGCGCCCGGACAACCACGTTGCCTGGCGCAGCGACGTCGCGAGCGAGCACCCCGAAAAGGACCTGGACGCGGTGTTCCGGCGGTTGTTGCACCAGCAGGGTTCGGCAGGGGGTGCTGATGACCTCCGACAAGGGTGAGCTGGTCGTCCGGGCGTTCTTGGGCGCCATGGGGCCGACCCCGGCCGACGTCCGCGCCGCCGTGGACCGCTACCTGACCGACGACTGCGTGTGGGAGAACCCGGGAGCTCCGGTGTGCCACGGCAGGGAAGCGGTCATGGCCCTGATGCCGGCGGACTTCGCACGACTCGAGGTCCGGTTCCGCAACGTGGCCACGGTCGCGGACACCGTTCTCGTCGAACGGATCGAGAACATGCTTCGCGTCGACGGCACTCCCATCGCCCGGAACCTGAAGGTGATGGGAGCGTTCGAGCTGCGGGGTCCGCGGATCCGCGCCTGGCGCGACTACTTCGACACCACCAACCTCATCTCCGAGCAAGCGGACTGGTGACCATGACCAACACACGAGTGGACACGACCGAACTCTGCGCCGAGCTCGTGGGCAAGGTCCACGAGCGCGGGCCGGTCCTCGCTTCCGGCGTCGCCCAGGGAGAACGTGAACGCCGGTTGCCCGACGCCACCGTGGCGGTCATCGACGACCTGCAGCTGAGCCGGTTGTGGACGGCGGGCCGGTACGGCGGGCTGCAGACCGATGTCCGCACCCTGAGCGAGGTCACCAAGGCGTTGTCCCACTACTGCCCCTCCACTTCGTGGGTGGTCAACAACATCAACGGGTCGAACCTGCTCGCCACGAAGTTCCCCGCGCGAGCGCAGGACGAGGTCTTCGGGTCCGATCCCGACGTCAAGCTCGCCTCGGTGTTCGCGGCCGCCGGCACGGCGGTGCGGACCGCCGGTGGCTATCTGCTCACCGGCAGGTGGCCCTATGCCACGGGCATCCTGCACGACGACTGGACCATCCTGGTCGCGAAGGAGGTCGACCAGGGCGGCGCACCCGTCGGCGGACTGTCCCTGCTGGTGCCGGTCGCCGAGGTGACGGTCGAGGACACCTGGCACACGGTCGGGATGCGGGCCACCGGGAGCAACACCGTCGTGCTCGACGGGTTGTTCGTACCCGAGCACCGGGTGATCTCGGGGGAGACCCAGCGCAGCCGGGACAGCGCGACCGACCTGGCGGTGCCCCCTCTGCTCAGGACCGCCGCGGTCGCCGCCATGGCGGTGATCTGCGCCTCGGTGGTGGTGGGCATCGCCCAAGGCGCGCGAGGGCACGTCATCGAGCGGGCGCCGAGCCGGGGCGTCGCGCCGTCCGTCTACACCAAACAGACCGACTCCCGCACCTTCGTGTCCGCGCTCGGGAAGACGGCGCTGACCATCGACGCGGCCGAACTGCACGTGAACCGGGCCGCCGGCGTCCTGGACGCGGCCGCCGCGGCAGCGGTGCACGTCCCGGACGACGAGCTCCGCCGCATCCGCGGCGACGTCGCGCAGGCGGCGAACCTGGCGACCGTCGCACTGGACGAGCTGATGTGGTTGCACGGGGCGGGCTCCTTCGCGGAGTCCAGCCCTCTCCAGCAGTTCTGGCGAGACGGCAACATCGCCGCCCGCCACGCGATGCTCAACCCCCACATCGGTCGTGAGCTCTACGGGGGCGCGTTCTTCGGCCTAGACCTCATCGTGCCGAGTCTGTGAAAGCCGTGCTGCCGCTCGTGAAAGGACGCCGACCGTGGACTGGCTGCCCCCGTACCTGATTCCGATGTCCTCGCCGTCACCGGTTTCGGCGGGTCCGGCCGAAGTGGGCTGGGTGTACTGGCTGGTCGCCGGACCGACGGCGGTGGGGTGGACGCTCACCTACCTGCTGGCCATCCGGCAGGCCGTCCTCGACGGGAGGATCGGCGTGCCGGCGCATCTGGTGGCGGTGAACTTCGCCTGGGAGTTCACCCTCACCTTCGTCCTGGAGCAGGTGCCGGAGCAGCGCCCGGTCAACCTCCTCTGGTGCGTCTTGAGCGGAGTGCTGCTGTACCAGGTCTTCCGTTATGGACGCGCGGACCATCCGCTGATGTCTCCTCGCGCGTTCCGCTGGTCGGTGATCGGGGTGGCGGTGTGGGCGGCGCTGGCCGTGCTCGCGGCCGCCAACGAGTTCCACGACACCAACGGCATGTACACGGGCATGATCATTCAGGTTCCGCTGAGCGCTTCGTTCCTCTTCTTGCTGGACCGGCGAGGTTCATCGCTCGGGCAGTCGATGTACCTCGCGGCGGTCAAGCTGGCCGGCTCCCTGGCAGCGGGGCTGACCGCGTTCCTGGTGTACCCCGGCAGGTACCTGTTCCTGGTGCTCGTGCCGACGTACGTGGTGCTCGACATCGTTTACCTGGTCCGGTTGGGCCGCGTCATGCGGGCCGAGGGACGGGCGCCGTGGGCGTGGCGGACGTCCGGCGACAGGGTTGGTCAGATCAAACCCATCCGCAGCGCGTAAGCCACCGCGTGCGGTCTGTTGCGCAGGTTCAGCCGGGTGGTGAGGCCGAACACCACGCGCTTCACCGCGCGTTCCGACAGGAACAGCTCGGTGGCGATCTCCTTGGTGGTGAGGCCGTCGGACATCATGCGCAACACCTCGATCTCGCGTGGCGTGAGGCCGGAGGGGTGCAAGCCGTGCGCGGAGAGCACCTCCCGTTGGATCCGGTCCACGTGCCGGATCAGTTCGCCGAGCATCTTCGGGGGCATCACGCCGCCGCCGCGGGCCGCCGCGAGCACCGCCTCCACGACACGGTCGCCGGTCGTGGTGGCGCGGGGCAACACCGCCATGACGTTGCACTCGACCAGTGCGAAGAGGTCGCTGTCCCCGATCTCGTTGATGATCAGGACGACCGGTGCGGCCACGGTGTCCTTCATGGTCCGCAGCCGGGACAGCACCTTCACGGTCACTCGCTCGGTGGCGAGCACGATGGCATCCACGGCGTCGGCGCGGTCTTCCGGGACTACCTGGGTGTTCGGGCTGGCGCCGAGGTAGTTGTTGATCGCCACGTCCGCCAGGGGATCGGACGCTTGCACGAGCACTTTGGCCACATTCATCGTGTCTCCGCAGGGTCAGCGGGCTGCAACACGATCAACGTATGGCCGCGAATGTTGCCCGTCGATGCAT
>JASLAV010000015.1 GCA_030146905.1 Lentzea sp.
ACACCAAACCAGAAGGCGTCAAGGCGATCCGGGCGGACAGCGCCGACCCGGACGCCGTGGTCGCGGCCGTCGAGGAGACGGCGGCGGAGTTCGGTCGGCTCGACGTGCTGGTGAACAACGCCGCCGTGTTCCAGGTGGGGCCACTGGAGGAGCTCGGCCGTGAGGCGTTCGACCTCACGATGGCCGTGAACGTGCGGGCGCCGTACCTGGCGTCACGGGCGGCCGCGAAGCACATGCGCGACGGCGGCAGGATCATCAGCATCGGCAGCAACGTCGCGGTGTACGCGCCGTTCCCGGGCTTCGCGCTCTACTCCGCGAGCAAGACGGCGCTGATCGGCATGACGAAGGGCCTTGCGCGCGAGCTGGGGCCGTTGGGGATCACCGCGAACATCGTGAACCCCGGTCCGACCGACACGGACATGAACCCGGCCGACGGGCCGACGGCGGACACGATCCGCGGGCTGACGGCGCTGGGCCGTTACGGGAAACCGGAGGAGATCGCCGAGGTGGTGGCGGCGTTGGCGGGGAACGCCGGTGCGTACGTCACCGGCGCCAGCATCAACGCTGACGGTGGTTTCACCGTCTGAACGACTACTCCCAGGTGACCGGAAGGGCGTGCACGCCGTAGATGTTCATGTTCGTCCTGAGCTTGACCTCACCGGCGGGCACGGCCAGCCGCAACCCCGGGAACCGGCGCAACAGCCCCTCGAACCCGGCACGCATCTCGACGCGGGCCAGCTGCTGCCCCAGGCACTGGTGCACGCCGTGCCCGAACGCCAGGTGCCCCCGAGCGTTGCGGTGCACGTCCAGCGTGCCGGCGTCCTCGTACCGCTCGGGGTCGTGGTTGCCCGCCAGCAGCGACAGCACGACCATCGCCCCCTCGCGGATCGTCTCCCCGTGGAACTCGATGTCCTCGGCGGCGTAGCGGAAGAAGATGTCGCCCACCGCCAGGTAGCGCAGCAGTTCCTCGACGGCGTCGGGGATCAGCTCCGGCGCCGACCGCAGCTCCGCCAGCTGGTCCGGGTGCTCCAGCAGCGCGAACGTGCCCAGTGCCAGCATGTTCGCGGTCGTCTCGTGACCGGCGATCAGCAGCAGGAACGCCATGCCGGTCAGTTCCTCGACGCCGAGGTCCTCGTCGCGGGCGAGGTCGGACAGCAGGTCGTCACCGGGTTCGGCGCGCTTGCCCGTGACGAGCTCGTTCAGGTACGTGCTCAGCGCGACGTACACGGCGATCTTGTCCTCGAGGCTGATGTCCCGCTCCATGAACCTGGACGAGTTCGTCTGGAACGTGTCCCTGTCCGCGTAGGGGACGCCGAGCAGCTCGCAGATCACCAGCGACGGCACCGGAAGCGCGAACTCCCGCACCAGGTCGACCGGCGGGGTGAGCTTCGCGAGCTCGTCCAGCTGCCGTTCGGTGATCTCGACGATGTGCTCCTCGAGCGCCTTCATCCGCTTGACGGTGAACGCTCCCGTGAGCTTGCGGCGCAACCGGGTGTGGTCCGGCGGGTCCATGCTGATGAACAGTCCCGGTTCCTGCGGCGCGGGCTCGGTCATCTCGGGCATGCCGGGCGTCGGGAACGGCACGTGCAGGACGCCGAGGTCCTGGCGGGAGCTGAACCTGACGTCCGCCAGCGCCTGCCGGACGGCGTCGTAGCCGGTGATGAGCCAGCCCTCGTGGCCGTCGGGGAAGAGCATCGGGCTCACCGGCCGCGTCGAGCGCAGCTCCGTGATCCTGCTGGGCGGGACGAACGGACTGACGTCGCGTTCCATCGGAAGGCCTTGCTGCATGACGGGATCTCCTTCAGCGGGTGGATTCGCGGTTGAACAGCTTCTTGCACCACAGGTAGCCGCCGAACCCGATGACGGCGCACCACCCCAGCGCGATGTAGCCGCTGTTGCCGATCGGCGTGCCCATGAGCAGGCCGCGCAGCGCGTCGATGAACGGGGTGAACGGCTGGTACTCGGCGAACCAGCGCAGCACGGTCGGCATCGAGTCGGTGGGCACGAAACCGTTGCCGAAGAACGGGAGCAGGATCAGCGGCAGGCCGACGTTGCTCGACGACTCGACGGACTTGCTGGCGAGGCCGAGCGCGGCGGAGAGCCAGATCATCGCGAGGGACATGGCCACCAGCAGGCCGGCCAGCGCGAGCCAGCCGAGCCCGTCCGCCTGCGGCCGGAAGCCGATCACGACGGCGACGCCGAAGACGAACGCCATGGCGAGGACCGTCTGGACCAGGCTGCCGACGACGTGTCCTGTCAGGACGGACACCCGTGCGATCCTCATCGTGCGGAAGCGGTCCACGATGCCCTCGGTCATGTCCATCGCGACCGAGATGCTGGTGCCCTGCACCGCGGCGGTGATCGACATCAGGAGGATCGTCGGCGTCACGTAGTCGAGGTACTCCGCGCGGCCGCCCGCCGGTCCGCCGAGCCCTGCGCCGAGCGTTCCGCCGAAGACGTAGACGAACAGCAGCAGGAAGACGACCGGCATGATCAGGAGCTGGAACGTCAGGGACGGGTAGCGGATCATCCGCTTGAGGTTCCGGCGGACCATCGTCGCCGAGTCCGCGAGCACGTAGGTCATGGCTGAGCCACCTTGTCGGGGTTGCCGGTGAGGGCGAGGAAGACGTCGTCGAGGTCGGGGGTGTGCGTGCTGAGCGAGTCGACGAGGACCGAGTGCTCGTCGAGCCGGTCGAGCAACGCCTTCAGGGAGCTGACGCTGCCGTCGTTCGGCACGCGCAACGCCAGTGCGTCACCGTCGCGGGAGGCGCCGGGCACGACCCTCGTGGCTGCTTCGAGGTGCCGGGGATCGGTGAACTGCAACAGGACGTGGCCGCCGGGCATGCGGCGCTTGAGCTCGTCCGCGGTGCCCTCGGCGACGATCCTGCCGTGGTCCAGCACCGCGATCCGGTCGGCGAGCTCGTCGGCCTCGTCCAGGTACTGGGTGGTGAGGAAGATCGTGACGCCGCTCGCCACCAGTTCCCGCACGATCTGCCACATGGTGCGACGGCTGCGCGGGTCGAGGCCGGTGGTCGGCTCGTCCAGGAAGATCACCTGCGGCGACCCGACCAGCGTCATCGCGAGGTCGAGCCGGCGCCGCATGCCGCCGGAGTACGTCGACGCGGACTTGTCGGCCGCCTCCACGAGGTCGAACTGCTCCAGCAGCTGCTCGGTCCTGCGCCGGCCGTCCACCTTGCCGAGGTGGTGCAGGTCGGCCATCAGTTTCAGGTTCTCCCTGCCCGTCATCAGGTTGTCGACGGCGGAGAACTGGCCGGT
>JASLAV010000091.1 GCA_030146905.1 Lentzea sp.
GGCAGGGTCTCGGGGGCGACGAGCCAGTAGCCCACGGCCAGCAGCAGTGAGGCGCCGGTGACGGCGAACGCCGCCTCGTAGCCGAACGAGTCGGCGATCAGGCCCGCGCTGATCGGGCCGATGATCGCGCCGAAGTCGGTCACCATCTGGAATCCTGCGAGCACGGGGCCGCCCTTGCGGCCGCCGATGACGTCGGCCACCACGGCGTTCTGCGGCGGGTTCAGCAGGCCCGCTCCCATGCCGGCGACGACGGACGCGGCCATGAAGACCCACATCTCGGTGGTGAAGCCCATCCAGATCGTGCCGAGGCCGCTGATGACCAGGCCGACGATCGCGATGGGCTTGCGGCCCCAGGTGTCGGCGACCTTGCCGGAGACGAACAGCATCGCGGCGTTGCCGGCGGCGAACACGGACATCGAGATGCCCGCCTCGGCCGCGCTGTGGTTCAGCGCCTCGATCACGAACACCGACACCAGCGACATCCGCACGCCGAACACGGCCCAGCCGTTGGCGAACCCGGACGCCAGCGCGGCCCGGTAGGCGCGGTGCTGCAGCGCCTCACGCATGGTCATCGGCGTCTCGGTGTTGGTCCTGTCCATCGCGGCCAACGTCGATTTGCGCAGGAAGAACCACACAACGAACGCGGCGATGCACAGCATCCCGGCGTACGACACGAACGGAACCCAGATCCCCAACGGCACGAGGACCGCCCCGAAGACCGGGCCGAGGATGTTGCCCAGCAGGAACCCCGCCGCCCACAGCCCGGACGCACGCCCGCGCATCGGCTGTGGCGTGATCCGGATCAGCAGCCCGAGCGCCGCCACGGTGAACATCGTCGACCCGATGCCGGCGAGCGCACGCCACGTCAGCATCTCGCCGTAGCTGGCCGCGAAGCCCGACAGCCCGGTGCCGACGGCCACGATCAGGATTCCGATGATGTAGATCCGCTGCTCGCCGAACCTGTTGACGAGCTTGCCGCTCATCGGCGCGAACGCCAGCCTCACCAACGCGAACGAGGCGACGAGGATCGCGACGGCGGTGTTGCCGACGCCGAACGACTTCGCCAGCACCGCCAGCACGGGCGCCACGATCCCGAACCCGATGGCGATGATGAAACTCGCCGCCACCAGAACCCACACCTCGACCGGCAACCGCTCGCGCACAAAGCCTCCCTTAGCCCTGCTAAGGATATGTCACGCGGCAACTAAGTAACTCAGTCGAGCAGCTCATCCACTCTGCGTACATAAGCAGTCACCGGATACGCCGCAACGAACCCGCACGCCTCGGCGAACCGCTCCCCCGGACCCTCGTCCACCTGTGACGCGACCAACATCGCGCCCGACGAACGCAGAGTCGCGGCAGCGGACACCACCAGCGACCGCCCGACGCCCCGGCGCCGCCGCGCCGGACGCACCACGCACTGCTCGACCAGACCCACACCGCGCTCGGCGAATCCCGACACGAATCCGCCGATCCGGTCGCCGTCGTCCACCACCAGGGTCGAACACCGCGCGTCGTCCAGTCGATGCCCGAGCCAGCGACCCAGCCGTTCACGGTTGCCGACGAGCTCGTCGGACAGCAGCTCGACGATCCCGGCGACGTCGGCGTCGACCGCGGGCCGCACTCCCTCGCCCACCGAAGCGGGCCCGCGATGAACCACGGTCAGCAACTCCTCGACCGCGTACCAGCCGGAGTCGTCGGCGATGCCCTCGATCTCGTCCACCGTGGTCGGCGACGCGTACACGACGGCCTCCGCGCGCCCCACCGCGGCGAAGGTGTGTTCGAGCTGCAGCAACGTCGAGGCGACCTCCACCGACGAACCGTCCAGGGCGCAGCCGAAGTTGCCTGACGGCAGCGGGTTCTCCCGGTTGATCACCACGGCGGCGCTGCCGACCTTGCCCACCTTGCCGTACCGGACGGCACCGGACGCGAGCCGCGCTCCCTCCACCAGGATCGCGAGCGATCGGGACTGGTAGGGGTCGAGCAGCTCCGGGTCGTCCGGGTCGCGCAACGGGTCAACCAACGCGGCGGTCCTTCCACTGGGCACCTGGACGCAACGCGCAGTCCAAGAGGAACACCCCGATAGTCGCCCACGACACCGGCGCCAGCACAGCCGAGATCTCCGGCTGCCCGACCCGCCGCACGAACTCGCGGTGTGACACGGCCTGGGCGAACCACGCCAGCCACGACCACGGCGACCGCCACCGCAGCACCGGGACCAGCCCGTACGCGAGGTGCACCAGCCCCGCGACCGCCAGCAGCACACGCCCCCACGGCCCGAACATCTCCCGGGCCGCCGGCTGGATGCTCTTGCGCAACGACCGCCAGCAGTCCCCGAACGTGTCGATCCCCGACGTGGTCATCAGCATCGAGGCGTCGACGAACCGCACGACCCCGCCGGAATCCCTGATCAACGTGCCCAGCCCCACGTCGTCGGCGTGCGTGCCCGCGAGCGCCTCCCAGCCACCGGCGGCCTCGAAGGCGGCCCTGCGCACCAGGACGCAGTGACCGACGGCGAGCGCCTTGGCTCCGCGGCCGTCCGGCGGCGACCCCTCGAACACCAGCGTGTTGAAGGCGGGCAGCAGGAACCACCAGGCAGGCCCGGTGCCGCGACCCGACGACGACACGAGGTCCGCTCCCAGTTCCGAGGCCGACGCCAGCAACCGCCCCACCAGGTCCGGCGAACAGGTCACGTCGGCGTCCACGAACACCAGCCACTCCTCGTCCCGGGCGGCCTGGACACCGAGGTGCATCGCGTGCGTCTTCCCGGCCCAGCCAGGCGCAGGACCGGACGACTCGACCACCTCGGCGCCGAGTGACCGGGCAACAGCCGCCGTGGCGTCCTCCGAAGCGTCGTCCACCACCACGACGCGCACACCCGGCTGGCCGGCCAGTCCCGGCAACAACCGCGGCAACGTGGCTTCCTCGTTGCGTGCGGGCACCACGGCCAGCACGGACGCCGTCACCGACGAGGCCGACACCTCCGGCACGTGCCGCCATTGCCGCACGGTCCTCCCGGACCGCAACACGGACAGGACCCCAGCAAGCACGCCGATCATCCCCATCCGGCAACCCTGGCACACTCAGCGACGTGGACCTGCCCGATCTCCCGGTGAAATCCGTTCTCCCCCACCTCCTGGAGCAGCTCCAGGAACACGGGGCGGCCGTGCTGGTCGCGCCGCCGGGAACCGGCAAGACGACGCTCGTCCCGCTGGCCCTCGAAGGCAGGGTCGTCGTCGCCGA
>JASLAV010000130.1 GCA_030146905.1 Lentzea sp.
CGGTCCGATCACGTCGGCGCTGTTGGACCCCAGCCCCAGCACGGTGTTCGCCTGCCCCAGGTCCTTCTCCGCGACGAGGCTCGGCACGGCCGCCCGTGAAGCGGGGAGGAAGATCTGGCCGATCACGGCCCGCAGCCCGACGAGCACGAGCAGGACCGGCAGCGGCGGCAGAGTGAACGCGATGACCGCCAGCAGCACGCCCTGCGCGACCTCGCAGGCGATCATGACGGTGCGCCGGTCGACCCTGTCGCCGATGACCCCGGTCAGCGGGCTGAGCAACGACGGCGCGAAGTCGCCCACCAGCAGCAGCGCGGCCACCGCGACGGCCTTGCCCAGGATCGACTGCACGTGGACCATCAGCGTGACCAGGCTGAGCGCGTCCCCTGCAACGGAAACGACCCGTGCGGTGCTGAGCACGCGCAACGGGCCGTTCTCCTTCAAAAGCGTCAGCACACGGCTATCGTGCCAACACCTGGTCGAGCTGGTCAGCCAGTTTGTTCATGATCGCGGCGTAGGACGAGTAGCTCAGCGGTGCGACCGCGTTCCACTCGACGAACCGGTTCGCCTGCACGGCGGGCAGCGACTGGAAGACCGGGTGGCCCTCCTTCATCTTCTCCGGGTTCAGCACGTGCTGGCGGGTGTCCCACATGATCACGTGCTCTTTGTACGTGCCGGAGTTCTCCCACGACAGCGACTGGAAGTAGCCGCCGCCCTCGGAGTCGGGCTTGTCCGGGGTGAGCAGCGGCAGGCCGAGCTCCTTGGCGTACCAGTCGAGGTCCGGGTTGCGGGCGGGCACCGCGACGTAGAAGAGCTTCGGGTCGGCGCCGACGACCTGGATCTTCTGGTTCGCGGCCTTCATCTTGGCGCCGATGGCCTTCAGCCGGTCGGCGGCCTTGGTGAACGCCTCCTCGTCGGCCTTCACCTTCGCCGACCCGGTGTCGCCGCCGAGCGACTCGGCGAGCTCGCGGAAGCGCTTGATGCCGTCCGGAAGCAGGATCTTCGACTGTCCGATGCCGACGGTCGGGGCGACCTTGAGCACCTTCTCCTCGAACTCGGCCGTGAGGTGCCAGAGCCCGGTGACCTCCGGGTAGTAGCCCGCGACCACGAGGTCGGCGTTGAGCGCGGCGAACTTCTCGAAGTCGATCTCGCCGTAGCCGGGACCGGTGACGTCGGTGACCTGGCTCGGGTCGATGCTGCCCGCCTCGGGGTCGGTGGTGCCGTCCGCGCGCTTGAGCGGGCCGAACGTGCCGACCACGTTGACGCCGAAGTCCTTGAGCGCGCCCGCGGCGGACACCTGCGCGACGACGCGCTGCGGCCTCTGGGGCGCGGTGACCTCCTTACCCCGATCGTCCTTGAAGGACCATTGGCCACTTCCCTGCTCCGCGTCCGTGGGAGCGTTCCCGCCACACCCGGCGACCAAGCCGAGCAGCAGAACCGCGGCGACTGTCCTGCGCAATCCGTCCACCTCCTGAGTTTAGGCTTGCCTAACCTATCAAGAGATTCATCAGCCTCCGACATACCGGTGGGTCCGTGACCACCTGCCACCGGTCGATGACAGGACGAGGTCGGCACACCTTCGGTGGAGGTCTCACCCCGACAGGGTGAGAACGGCCGATCCGGCCGGCGCGGGCCGCTATGTTGCCCACCGTGTTCAAGACTTCGCGCATCGCGACCACCGCCCTCGCCACCGCGGGGCGCCGCACCGGCGACGACGTGATCGGTCACCCCTTGGGCTGAACCCGGACGGCCGTCTGGCCGTAGGCCTCCTCAGAAGCAGATCCCGACTCTGAGGAGGCCGCGTGCCCGGCCATCGTGCTGCAAGGACCACCGCTTTCGCCGCCGTGATCGCCGCGACGGTGGTGTCGATGCCCTCGGCGCACGCGCAGCCCGCCGCCGCCGACGCGCTGAAGACCTACACCGACCTCACGCAACAGGCCGAGAAGCTCAGCCAGGACCACCTCAAGGCCCAGGGCGACCTCGCGAAGGCGAACGCGGTCGTGGGCGCCGCCACCGAGGCGGAGCGCAAGGCCCTCGCCGAGTCCGAGCAGTTCCGCAACCAGGTCGACGTGCTGACGGAAGCGACGTTCGAGGGCGCCAGGTTCAACAACATCTCGGCCCTGCTCACCTCGTCGTCCCAGCAGGACTTCCTGGAGCGGATGCAGGCGATGAACATCATCGCCACCGACCAGAACGAGGCGGTGGCACGGCTGGACGCCACGCTGAGCGCGGCCCAGAAGGCGCGAACCGACGCCGCCACCGCCGCGGGCGCCGCGGAGAAGTTCGCTGCGGACGTCTCCACCCGCAAGGCCGCCATGGACCAGCAGGTGACGGCCGCGCGGACCAAGTACCAGTCGTTGTCGGTGCCGCAGAAGCAGACGTTGAAGGCACCCGGCGACCAGTCGTCCGTGCCGGTGCCGGCGGGCGCGGCGGGCGTGGCGCTGAACTTCGCGCTGGGTGAGCGCGGCAAGCCGTACGTGTTCGGCTCCAACGGCCCGAACTCGTGGGACTGCTCGTCGCTGATGCAGGCCGCCTACCGGGCCGCGGGCGTGTCCATCCCCCGCGTCACCTACGACCAGGCGAAGGTCGGCCGCGCGGTGACCCGCGGCGCCGTCGCGCCGGGCGACCTCGTCATCTACTACTCGGGCCAGACGCACGTGGCGATGGTCGTGGACAGCGTCCGCGCGGTGCACGCGTCCACCGAGGGCGTGCCGGTGAAGATCGCCGACATCGACTCCATCGGACCCATTTCGGTGATCCGTCGCGTGGTCGGGTGACGTTCGTCTCCACCCCGGGATAAACCCACGTGGGTGACTGTGAGAACGTGCGGGTCGGATAACCGCTGGACCCCGGTGCTGGACGAACATCAGGTCGTTCCGTAACCTGACCGAGACCTTCGGCCCAGCAGTTAACCCACTCGGGGCACACGCCAAGGTTGCCGCCTCACGCGCAGTAGTTCTCGCGGGGCAGCGGCCAGGAAAAAGGAGGACCCGCGACGTGGTGTCGCACCCCTCACGCCGTATCGCGCGTGGAGCGTTCGTAGCGACGGCAGCTGTCGTCGCGGCAACGCTTCCCACGACCCAGGCCAGCGCACAGCCTTCCGCCGCCGACGCTCTCAAGAAGTACAACGAACTGTCGGAACAGGCATCCAAGCTCAACCAGGACCACCTGAAGGCGCAGGGCGACCTCGCGGCCAAGCAGGGCGAACTGGACAAGGCCAAGGGTGACCTGGCCAACGCCCAGAAGGCCGAGGAGTCCCTCCGCGGTCAGGTCGACCTCCTCACGGAGGCCACCTACTCGGGCGCGCGGTTCAACCAGATCTCCGCACTGCTGGTGAGCGACTCGCAGCAGGACTTCCTCAACCGCATGTCGGCCATCAACATCATCGCGGCCGACAACGCGGAGGCGCTGAAGAAGCTCACCGACGCCGTCGAAGCGGCCGACGCGGCCACGAAGACGGCGAACGAGGCCACCGAGGCCTCGAAGAAGATCCTCGCCGAGATGGCCCAGAAGAAGGCCGAGCTCGACAAGCAGCTCGGCGAGGCGCAGGCCCAGTACCGCTCGCTCAGCACGACCGTGCGCAACCAGCTGGCCGCGACCGGTGACATGTCGAACATCTCGGTTCCGGCCGGCACGGCTGGCAGGGCGCTGAACTTCGCCCTCGCCCAGCGCGGCAAGCCCTACGTCTACGGCTCCAACGGCCCGAACTCGTGGGACTGCTCGTCGCTCATCCAGGCCGCGTACCGCGAGGCCGGCGTGTCGATCGGCCGCACCAGCTACGCCCAGGCGGCAGCCGGTCGCCCGGTCAGCCGCAGCGAGGTCAAGGCCGGCGACATCATCGTGTACTACTCGAGCCAGTCCCACGTGGCGATGGCGGTGGACGGCATCCGTGCCGTGCACGCGTCGACCGAGGGAGTGCCGGTGAAGATCGCCGACATCGACTCGATCGGCCCCATCAGCGGCATCCGCCGCATCGAAGGCTGACACGAGCACCACGAAACGGGCCGGACCCCCTCGCGGGGGTCCGGCCCGTTTCGCCTGTCCGGGGGTCGAGCCTCAGGAGTCCTGCTCCTGGAGAGCGATCGCGAAGGCCGGGTTGCCCTCGTCGTCCTGGCGCACGTCCAGGACCTTGTCGTCCAGGTACTCGGCCGCGGCCGGTTCCACGATGACCTTGGCTCCCGCCGGCGCCGCCACCACCTCGTCGCCGTCGACGGCTTCGCTCAGCGACAGTTCCAGTGCGGCCTGGCTGTCCTGGTCGGCGGAGAGAGCGAAACGCAGGCCGACGTCGTCGTTGGCGTCTTCTGTCTGCGACGTCAGCTCGTTGATGACCTCGGCGGCCATCGGCGTCACTTCGAGCATGTCGGCCCCTCACATCAGGAAACAAGAAACTCGTTCCGTGTTCCCGACCTGGGCCGGTTTCAACCACTTCTCGTCGAATTACCGGCCGCGCGCCATCGGGCGCGTCCGGTTTTCGGAGTGTTTCCGCAGGTGGATGGGCTGTGGGCGGAGTGGAGAGTCGTCGAAGTGGTTGGACCAGTGCCGGGGCGTTGCGCCCCTGGGACGAGCGTTCTGAGCCGACCCGACTTGGGCCGGGTTCAGCCACTTCTCACCGAATTATCGTTGGACCAGCCGTGGGCGACACCGCCCCCAGGACCGAGCGTCCCGAACCGCGTGCTACTCCGAAGCGCGCTAGGCGAAGCTAAGCCACCCGGTGCGCCGGCCTGGCCACCTCGTTGCGCACGTGCCCGCAGGCCGAGCACACCCTGGGCACCGGGACGATCTCCGCCACCAGCCGCCACGAGTCGGCGAACGACGGCACCTCCTGACCGGGGACCAGCAGGCTGTCCAGCACCTCCTGACGGCGGCGCCCCTTCTCCCTGCTGCGCTCGACCGGGTCGCGGCGGTGGGCCAGGGCGCGCGACTCCGCCCGTGCGCGTTCGCCCTCGGTCGTGAGGCCGGTGCGGGTGCGCGGGGCGTGCAGGGCGGCGTTGCGGCGGTTCACCCGGTACCACTCGCCCAGTGACGTGCCCTTCAGCGGCGGGCGGGCCAGGCCCGCTCCGTCCGCCGTCCAGGTGCGCAGGCGGGCGCGCAGGAACTCGTGGGCGACCTGGGCCCGTGAGCGCGGACGGCCCTGGCGCGTGCCGTCCGGCTTGGTGTCGACGGCCACCAGGAGGGCGTCGACGCTCCAGCCCGCGGCGAACCACGGCTCCAGCAGGCGCCGCACCCACCGGCGGTCGGCGTCCGGCCAGGAGGCGCGCACGCACAGGGACTCGACGGCGATGTCCACGTCGGCATCGGTGGAAGGGACCACGCGGCCCGGCCAGCGACGGGGTTCGATCTGCATCGGGACTGACCTCCTTCTAGCACGCACACGAACACCTGTTCGACATGCTGCCACGGGGGTCTGACAAAAAATGAACGTCTGCGGCCTGACCAGGTGAAACTCACCCGATCAGCACAGTGCACGAAGGCAGGAACACCGCGCTAACCTGCGCGAATGGACCACCACGAGCCCCACGACGAGGTCACCGGCGACCGGATGAACTGGCTGCGGGCGGGTGTGCTCGGCGCCAACGACGGCATCGTGTCGACCGCCAGCCTCGTGGTGGGCGTCGCCGGTGCCACCACGGACAGGACCCAGATCCTCGTCGCGGGCCTGGCGGGTCTCTTCGCCGGCGCGATGTCCATGGCGTCGGGCGAGTACGTGTCGGTCAGCAGCCAGCGCGACGCCGAACGCGCGCTGCTCGCCAAGGAGCGCCGGGAGCTGGAGGAGACGCCGGAGGAGGAGCTCGAGGAGCTCAAGGAGATCTACGAGGACAAGGGCCTCGACGAGCGGACGGCGGAGGAGGTCGCCAGGCAGCTCACCCGGCACGACGCGCTGGCCGCCCACGCCGACGCCGAGCTGCACATCGACCCGGACGAGCTCACCAACCCGTGGGGCGCCGCCATCGCCAGCTTCCTCTCCTTCATCATCGGCGCACTCCTCCCCCTCGCCGCGATCGCCCTGACTCCCACCACCCTGCGCGTGCCGGTCACCGTGGTCGCGGCCGTCCTCGCACTGGCCCTCACCGGCTTCGTCAGCGCGCGGCTCAGCGGGGCGGACCGGCGGCGCGCGATCGTCCGCAACGTCGCCGGCGGGCTGATCGCCATGGGCGTCACCTACGCGATCGGCTCTCTCGTCGGGCAAAGCATCGGATAGGACAGAACTGGGTACAGACCGGTGCATGAGTGAAGAACGTGGCGCTTACGTCCCCCAGGACACCGACAGCTTCGAGGGCCTCGACGAGGACAACCTCAAGCAGGACCCGCTGGAGGGGGCCATGGACCCGCCGGAGGACTGGGCGGAGTCCACGAAGTACGGGATGACCGAGTACGAGCAGGCGCACCCGCGTCCGCTCGATGAACGTCTTGCGGAAGAGCGCGGCGACGACAACCAGACGGGTGCATGATCGACGTATGAGCCTGGGCCTCCCGGAGAAGATCACGGCGTTGCTGTTCGACCTCGACGGCGTGCTCACCAGCACCGCCGTGCTGCACCGCCAGGCGTGGCGGCAGACGTTCGAAGCCATGGGCCAGCCGTTCAGCGAGCAGGACTACCTCGCTTACGTGGACGGAAAGCCGCGCTACGACGGGGTTCGAAGCTTTTTGACATCACGCGGCCTCACCCCGGCCGATGACGAGGTCCGCCGCATCGGCGACCAGAAGAACGACCTGGTCAACCAGATCATCGACGAACAGGGCATCTCGCCCTACGACGGATCCGTGCGCTACCTGCAGGCGGCACGCGAAGCGGGCTTTCCCATCGGCGTCGTCACGTCGTCGGCCAACGCCATGCGCGTGCTGCGCGCGGGCAACCTGCTCGACTACGTGGACGCGCTGGTGGACGGCAACGTGATCATCGCGTCGAACCTGCGCGGCAAACCGGCACCGGATTCGTTCGTCGAGGGCGCGAGAAGGCTGAAGACGGCACCGGAGAACGCCGCCGTCTTCGAGGACGCGCTGGCGGGTGTGAAGGCGGGGCACGACGGCGGCTTCGGGTTCGTCGTCGGCGTCGACCGCGGCCACCAGGCGGAAGCGCTCAAGGCCGGCGGTGCCGACGTTGTCGTCGACGAGCTCGACGAGCTGCTGTCATGAGCTACGCGATCGAACCGTGGCACCTGACCTGGCAGGGCCTGTCCGTCGACCACCTGCACCAGACCGAGTCGACGTTCGCGCTGTCCAACGGCCACATCGGCATGCGCGGCACGCTCGACGAGAGCGAGCCGCGCGGTCTGCCCGGCACCTACCTCAACGGTTTCTACGAGCAGCACCAGCTGCCGTACGGCGAGGCGGGCTACGGCTACCCCGAGGCGGGCCAGACGGTCGTCAACGTCACCGACGGCAAGATCATCCGGCTGCTGGTCGAGGACGAGCCGCTGGACATGCGCTACGGCAACGCGATCGAGCACGAGCGCACTCTCGACTTCCGCACGGGAACGTTGAGACGCCGCACTGTCTGGGAGTCGCCGACGGGCCGTCGTGTGACGGTGCGCAGCGAGAGGCTCGTGTCGTTCACGCAACGCGCGGTCGCCGCGATCCGCTACGAGGTCGAGCCGGAGGAGGATCTGCAGCTCGTCGTGCAGTCCGACCTGCTGGCCAACGAGCCGATCAAGAGCCGCAGCAACGACCCCCGTGTCGCCGCGGCGCTGGACGCCCCGCTGGTCAACGACTTCAAGATGGCGGAGAAGTCGCGGGCGGTGCTGTGCCACCGCACCAAGGTGTCCGGTCTGCGCATGGCGGCCGCGATGGACCACGAGGTCGAGGTCGCGGCGGGCACCGACCCCCGCACGGAGATCCGCGCCGAGGACGACCTGGCCAGGTTCACGGCGGCGGTCGACGTGAAGGCGGGCACCTGCCTGAAGCTCACCAAGTACCTCGCCTACGGCTGGTCGGGCCAGCGGTCGACGCCGGCGCTGCGCGCCCAGGTCGAGGCCGCGCTCGCGGGTGCCAGCCAGACCGGCTGGGACGGGCTCCTGCGGGAGCAGAAGGCCTTCCTGGACGACTTCTGGGAGGTCGCCGACATCGAGGTCGAGGGCGACGACCAGCTGCAGCAGGCGATCAGGTTCGCCCTGTTCCACATCCTGCAGGCCGGTGCGCGCGGGGAGACCCGCGCCATCCCCGGCAAGGGTCTCACCGGACCCGGTTACGACGGGCACGCGTTCTGGGACACCGAGATGTTCGTGCTGCCGGTGCTCACCTACACGGTGCCGGACGCCACCCGTGACGCGCTGCGCTGGCGTCACTCCACGTTGGACAAGGCACGTGACCGCGCGAACGTGCTGGGGCTCAAGGGCGCCGCGTTCCCGTGGCGTTCGATCAACGGCGCGGAGTGCAGCGCGTACTGGCCGGCCGGCACGGCGGCGTTCCACGTCTCCGGCGACGTCGCGTACGCCGTCCAGCAGTACCTCCACGCCACGAACGACGAGGACTTCGACCGCGACGCGGCCACCGAGATCCTCGTGGAGACCGCACGGCTGTGGATGTCGCTCGGCCACCACGACCCGCACAACGGGTTCCGCATCGACGGCGTGACGGGGCCGGACGAGTACTCGGCGATCGTCGACAACAACGTCTACACCAACCTGATCGCCCAGCTGAACCTCCGTGCCGCCGCAGACGCGGCGGAGCGCCACCCGGACAAGGCGAACGCGTCCGAGGAGGAGATCGCGGCCTGGCGCAAGGCCGCGGACGTGATGGCGATGCCCTACGACGAACTGCTCGGAGTGCATCCGCAGGCGGACAACTTCACCAAGCACGCGGAGTGGGACTTCGAGAACACGCCGGAGGACAAGTACCCGCTGCTGCTGCACTTCCCGTACTTCGACCTCTACCGCCGTCAGGTCATCAAGCAGGCGGACCTCGTGCTCGCGATGCACGTGCGCGGTGACGCGTTCACCGCGGAGGAGAAAGCCCGCAACTTCGCCTACTACGAGGCACGCACCGTGCGCGACTCGTCGTTGTCGGCGGGCACGCAGGCGGTGCTGGCAGCGGAGGTCGGACACCTCGACCTCGCGTTCGACTACCTCGTCGAGGCGGCGTTCACCGACCTGCACGACCTGCACGGCAACGTCACCAACGGCCTGCACATGGCCTCGCTGGCGGGTGCGTGGACGGCGCTGGTGGCCGGGTTCGGCGGGATGCGGGACCACGGCGGTGAGCTCACGTTCGCGCCGCGGCTGCCGCGCGCGCTGAGCCGGTTCTCGTTCCGGATGGCCTACCGGGGCACCAGGATCGCGATCGAGGTGCGCGAGAACGAGGCCACCTACCGGATCGTGGACGGCGACGAGCTGAGCACGAAGCACCACGGCGAGCCGATCACGATCACGGCGGACAACCCGGTCACGGTGCCGATCCCGAAGGCTCCCGACCTGGAGCGACCGAAGTCGCCGTACGGCCGGGAGCCTCGCAGGCACTAGT
>JASLAV010000206.1 GCA_030146905.1 Lentzea sp.
AGAGCTGGTGATGCAGCTGACCAGAGCGGGCTTTCTCGTGCTCCTCTGGCTCTTTGTGCTGGCCGCCCTACGTGTGGTCCGCTCTGATCTTTACGCAGCCTCAGGGCTCCGGGCATCAGGTCTGCCCGGATTCCGGAGGTCCGAGAAGTCGGCGAGGGGAAGCAAGGCGCCTCGGCAACTCGTGGTCACCCACGGGGCGCTGACAGGCACCCGCATCTCGCTCGACGGCAGGCCGATCCTGATCGGCCGCGCTGACGACTCCACCCTCGTGCTGGACGACGACTTCGCGTCGACCAGGCACGCGCGGCTGTCCATGCGCGGTACCGACTGGTACGTGGAGGACCTCGGCTCCACGAACGGCACCTACCTAGACCGAGCCAAGGTCACCGCACCCCTGCGAGTACCTCTCGGCACCCCGATCCGCATTGGCAAAACGGTGATCGAGCTGCGCTCATGACCTTGGTTCTTCGATACGCGGCCCGCAGCGACAGGGGCCTGGTTCGTTCCAACAACCAGGACTCCGTGTACGCGGGCCCCCGCCTGCTCGCAGTCGCCGACGGCATGGGTGGCCACGCCGCCGGTGAGGTCGCGAGCAAGGTGGTCATCGCCTCGCTGGCCCACGTCGACGACGACGAGCCGGGTGACGACCTCCTCGGCAAGCTCCGCGACGCGGTCGCGGCCGGCAACGGCGCCATCTCCGAGCTCGTCACGAGCGACCCGGACCTGGAGGGCATGGGCACCACGCTCACGGCCATCCTGTTCGCGGGCAACCGGCTCGGGCTCGTGCACATCGGCGACTCGCGCGCATACCTCCTGAGGGAGGGCATGTTCGCGCAGATCACGCACGACGACACGTTCGTCCAGTCGTTGATCGACGAGGGCCGGATCACGCCGGACGAGGCCGCCACGCACCCGCAGCGCTCGTTGCTGCTGCGCGCGCTGACCGGCCACGACTTCGAGCCGAGCCTCACCGTGCGCGAGGCACGTCCCGGCGACAGGTTCCTGCTGTGCTCGGACGGCCTGTCCGGTGTCGTGAGCATGGAGACCCTCGACGAGGCGATCCGCATCCCCGACCCGCAGGCGTGCGCGGACCGGATGATCGAGCTCGCGCTCAAGGGCGGCGGCCCCGACAACGTCACGGTGATCGTGGCGGACGTCGAGGACGTCGACTTCGGCGACGACTACCCGATCGTCGGTGGCGCGGCCGGTGACGGCAGCGAGGAGCACAACGTCCCGCCGGACTCGGCGGCCTCGCGGGCCAGCGCGCTCACGCAGCAGCGCCCGCCGATGCCGCAGCGCATGGAGGCACCGCCGCCTCAGGACCCGAAGCGCAAGAAGCGCAACGCCATCAAGGCGTTCGCGATCATCTTCGTGCTGCTCCTGCTGGCCGCCGTCGTGGCGGTCGGCGGCAAGCTGTGGCTCAACACCCAGTACTACGTCGGTGCCACCGAGACCGGCCAGGTCGCGATCTTCCGCGGCCTGAACGGCAGCGTGCTCGGCTTCAAGCTGTCGTCCAAGATCGAGGACTCGTGCCCGCCCGGATCGACGGGCTGCACGCCGATCACGCTGAACGACCTGCAGGAAGCCGGTCGCAAGACCATCACCGCGGGCATCCGCAGTGACAACGGTCTGGACGGCGCGCGCGCCGCGGTCAGGTTGCTGCGCACGGAGCACATGCTCCCGCTGTGCAAGGACACGTCGACGACGTCGAGCACCACCGCGACGCCGCCGACGACCACCAGCAACCCCACGTCGAGCTCGGCTCCCACCACGACGAGCACTCCGCCCGCGAACGGCTCGCCGAACCCGGAGACGGGAACCACCGAGCCCTCGCTCACGCCCTCGCAGCAAAAGCCGGGTGTGGAATGCCGGGAGGGTCCGTAGTTGATGGCCTCGCCCGCCCCCACCGGGGAAGGCTCACCAGGCGCACCGGCGTCGTCGAACACGTCGCCGGGACTGCGAGCGCCGACGCGGCGCGGCACCGAGCTGGTGATGCTCTCGTTCGCGGCCGGACTCGTGACGCTGGCCCTCATCCTGGTCGAACTCAACCAGGAGCGCTCGCTGAGCCTGAGGATCCTCTACCTCGGTCTCGCGTACCTCGGCCTCTTCGCTTGCGCTCACCTCGCCGTGCGCAGGTGGGCGCCCTACGCCGACCCGGTGATCCTGCCGTGCGTCGCGCTGCTCAACGGACTCGGCCTGGTGTTCATCCACCGGATCGACCTCGCCATGGAGGGCACCGTCTTCCTGGACGGCTCGACGTGGGACCCGATGGCGTTCAAGCAGGTCATCTGGACCGCCATCGGGTTGTTGCTGTTCGCGGCGACGCTGAAGTTCCTCACCGACCACCGCATGCTCGCGCGGTTCGGCTACACGTTCGGCCTCGCAGGGCTCGTCGCGCTGATGCTGCCCGGTGTGCTGCCCGGCTTCATCGCACCGGAGATCAACGGCGCGAAGATCTGGCTGCGCATCGGCCCGTTGTCGATCCAGCCGGGTGAGTTCGCCAAGATCCTGCTGATGGTCTTCTTCGCCGCGTTCCTGGTGTCGAAGCGGGACCTCTTCACCGTGGCGGGCCGCCGGTTCCTCGGCATGGACCTGCCGCGCGCCCGCGACCTCGGCCCGCTGTTCGCGGCGTGGGGCGTCACGGTCGCGGTCATGGTGCTGCAGAAGGACCTCGGCTCCTCGCTGCTGTTCTTCGGCATCGTGCTCGTGCTGCTCTACGTCGCCACCGAACGCGCGGCGTGGGTCGTGCTCGGTCTCGGCCTGTTCTCCGGCGGCGCGGTCATCGCGTGGAAGCTCTTCGGGCACGTCCAGCAGCGCGTGGCGAACTGGCAGGACCCGATCGCGCGCTACGAGATGATCGGCGGCGGCTACCAGATCTCGCAGTCGCTGTTCGGTCTCGCGACCGGCGGCATCGGTGGCGCGGGCCTGGGCGCCGGCCGCCCGGAGATGATCCCCGAGGCGAACACCGACTTCATCACCGCCGTGATCGGCGAGGAGCTCGGGTTCGTCGGCTTGGCGGCGCTGCTGCTGGTCTACATGGTCTTCGCGTTGCGCGGCCTGCGCAGCGCCATCTCCGTGCGCGACAGCTTCGGCAAGCTGCTCGGCGGCGGTTTGGCGTTCGCGGTCTGCTTCCAGGTGTTCATCGTCGTCGGCGGTGTCACCAAGCTGATCCCGATGACCGGTATCACCGCGCCGTTCCTGTCCAAGGGCGGCTCGTCGCTGCTCGCGAACTACATCCTGGTCGCGTTGCTGCTGCGGATCTCGGCCGCGGCCAGGGCCCCGCAGCGGGCCCCGAAGCCGAAACCGCAACAGCCGGCCATCGCCGACCAGCACACTGTGATGGTGGAGCGTCCCAAATGAACACACCGCTCCGCCGCGTCGGCGTGGCCATGATGGTCATGATCCTGCTGCTCCTGGGCAACGCCACGTGGGTGCAGGTCATCAACGCCGACGAGTGGCGCAAGAACGCGTACAACCGCCGCGTGCTGCTCGACGAGTACGCCCGCAAGCGCGGTCTCATCACCGTCGCCGACGGCACGGTGATCGCGGACGTCAAGGAGACGACCGACCGCCTCCGCTTCCTGCGCACCTACAACGCGGGACCGGTCTACGCGCCCGTCACCGGCTACCTGTCGGTCACCTACGGCACCTCCGGCGTGGAGCGCGCCGAGAACGACATGCTGAACGGCTCGGACGACAGGCTGCTCGCGCGCCGCGTCTCCGCGCTGATCACCGGTCGTGACCCGGTCGGCGGCAACGTGCAGCTCACCCTGGACTCCAAGGTGCAGCAGGTCGCGTACGACCAGCTGACCGCCAAGGGCTTCACCGGTTCCGTCGTGGCGATCAAGCCGGCGACCGGCGAGATCCTGGCGATGGTGAGCACGCCGTCCTACGACCCGAACGCCCTCGCGAGCCACGACGTCAACGCGCAGGCGGCGGCGTGGAAGCAGCTCACCTCCAAGGAGTCGAACGACCCGCTGGTCAACCGCGCGACGCAGGCCCTGTACCCGGCGGGCTCGACGCTGAAGGTCGTGGTCGCCGCGGCCGCGCTCGCGGACGGCAAGAACAAGGACTCGCAGTACACCGCCAAGGGCACCGTCAAGCTGCCGAACACGCAGACGGACCTGCCGAACTTCAACGGCACCCCGTGCGGCCCCGGCGAGACGGTGTCGATGGAGACCGCGCTCGCGAAGTCGTGCAACACGGCGTTCGGTGAGATGGCGGGCCAGGTCGGTGCGAACAAGCTGCGCAGGCAGGCGGAGAAGTTCGGGTTCAACGACCCGGACCTGACGGTGCCGCTGGCCGTCGAGACCTCGACGCTCGGCCCGATCCCGGACGAGCCCGCCCTCTGGCAGACGGGCATCGGCCAGCGCGACGTGCAGATCACCCCGCTCGAGAACGCGGTGATCGCGGCGACGATCGCCAACGGCGGCAAGCGGATGCAGCCGTACCTGGTGTCGAACATCCTCGGTCCCGACCTCAAGTCGATCGACGAGACCGAGCCCGACGAGGTCGAGACCGCGATGAGCTCGTCCAACGCGGCCGCGCTGCGGGACATGATGATCCAGTCCGAGACCAACACCGGCGGCGAGGGCCGTCTGCAGAACGTCCAGGTGGCGTCGAAGACCGGTACCGCCGAGCACGGCGCCAAGCCGCTGGAGAACAAGCCGCACGCCTGGTACATCGCGTTCGCCCCCGCGCAGAAGCCGGAGATCGCGATCGCGGTCATCGTCGAGGACGGTGGCGACCGCGGTCTGGGTGCCACCGGCGGCAAGGTCGCCGCCCCGATCGGGCGCGCCGTGATCAACGCGTACCTGGCGGGTCGCTGATGCTGACCACGGGCCAGCTCCTCGCCGACCGCTACCGCCTCAGCAGGCGGATCGCGGTCGGCGGCATGGGCGAGGTCTGGGAGGCGGCCGACGACAGGCTCGACCGCCGGGTCGCGGTGAAGGTGCTCAAGGCCGAGCTTTCGGGCGACCCCGAGTTCCTGCACCGCTTCCGCACCGAGGCGCGGATGACCGCGTCGCTCAACCACCCCGGCATCGCGTCGGTGCACGACTACGGCGAGACCGCGTCGATCGCGGACGGACCGGAGGACACCGCGTACCTCGTGATGGAGCTCGTCGAGGGCGAGCCGCTCGCGACGATCATCTCGCGGGGCAGGCTCTCCGCCGACGTGACGCTCGACCTGCTGGAGCAGACCGGCAACGCGTTGCAGGCGGCCCACGAACGCGGGCTCGTGCACCGGGACGTGAAGCCGGGCAACATCATGGTCACCCCGTCGGGCAAGGTGAAGATCACCGACTTCGGCATCGCCAAAGCCGTGGACGCGGCACCCGTGACGCGGTCCGGCATGGTGATGGGCACCGCGCACTACATCGCTCCCGAGCAGGCTTTGGGAGGCGAGGCCGAACCGGCGAGCGACGTCTACTCGTTGGCGGTGTGTGGCTACGAATGCCTTGCCGGGCGCAGGCCGTTCCTGTCGGACAACGCGGTGACGGTCGCGATGATGCACATCCGCGACATGGCGCCGCCGTTGCCGCCGGACGTCCCGCCGGGTGCGCGGGCGTTGATCGAGGCGACGCTCGTGAAGGACCCGCGGCAGCGCTACCGGACCGGCGGGGAGTTCGCCGCTGCGGTCAGCGCGGTGCGGGTGGGCCAGCCGCTGCCGACGCCGTCGGGGTTCTCGATGCCCCAGGTCCCACAGCAGGCGCCACCGCCTCCGCAGGTGTCGCAGCCGCTGCCGATTCCACCGCAGATGGCACACCACCCGACGCCCGCACGTCCCGGCACCCATCCCACGATGCAACCGGCGCACCAGACCGGCGCGTTCACCCCCATGCCGGTGCCACCGGGGAGAAACCGGACCGTCATCTGGGTTATGGTCGCTTTTCTGGTGACCGTGCTGCTGGTGCTCGGCGTGGTCGTCCTGTGGAAGTTCACCGTGGGGGCGAACGACGGCAACGGGCAGGGTGGCCTGCCGACGACGTCCGGCTCGGTGAACACCAACCCGCCGGCGAACGGGCAGGCGAAGCCCGACTCCGCCGACCGGATACCGGGCAACGCGCCGAAGCTGCTCGACGAGGACGACTACATCGGTCGTTCCGGCGACGAGGTCAGGATCGACTTGGTCGACCGCGGCCTGGAACCCAGGGTGCAGAGCCCCCAGGGCACGTCGCCGGGCGACCTGAAGAAGTGCCGAGTCACCGCCATCGAGCCGACAGGCGAGGTGCCGGCGGGCTCGCAGGTGAAGGTGACGTGCGCGCCATGAGCAAGACCAGAACCGACTTGGGAACACCGTCGACGAGGAGCGGGACGAAGCACCGATGAGCACTCCGCGACTGCTCTCAAACCGCTACGAACTGGGTGAGACCCTCGGGTACGGCGGCATGTCCGAGGTCCACAAGGGGCGGGACGTCCGCCTCGGCAGAGACGTGGCGATCAAGGTGCTGCGAGCCGACCTCGCCCGTGACGCCCAGTTCCAGGAGCGCTTCCGGCGCGAGGCGCAGAACTCAGCCGCCCTGAACCACCCGGCGATCGTCGCCGTCTACGACACCGGTGAGACGCAGACCGAGTACGGCCCGTTGCCGTACATCGTGATGGAGTTCGTCGATGGACGAACACTGCGCGACATGGTGAAGACGCAGGGCCCGCTGTCCGGCAAGCGCGCGATGGAGGTCATGGCCGACGTCTCGGCCGCGCTCGACTTCAGCCACCGCCACGGCATCGTCCACCGCGACGTGAAGCCGGCCAACGTGATGATCACGAAGTCCGGTGCCGTGAAGGTGATGGACTTCGGCATCGCGAGGGCGCTGCACGACGGCCAAGCCGCTGTCACCCAGACCGCGGCGGTCATCGGCACCGCCCAGTACCTGTCGCCGGAGCAGGCGCGCGGCGAGTCCGTCGACGCCCGTTCCGACGTCTACGCGGCCGGCTGCGTGCTGTTCGAGCTGCTGACCGGCGAGCCGCCGTTCACCGGTGACTCGCCCGTCGCCGTCGCGTACCAGCACGTGCGGGAGGACCCGAAGGCCCCGTCGCAGCTGAACCCGAAGGTGTCGCCGCAGCTCGACGCGATCGTGCTGAAGGCGATGTCGAAGGGTCCGGCGAACCGCTACCAGTCGGCCGCGGAGATGCGCGGCGACCTGGTGCGCGTGCTGTCGGGCCAGCGCCCGTCCGCTCCTGCCGTGATGACGGCGGAGGACCGCACCGCCGTGATGAACGAGCAGGCGCGCGCTCCTCGCACCCAGGTGGTTTCCGGTGGCGGCGGCAGGCACCGCCCTGCGGCGTTGAAGTCCGAGCCGGACGACGACTACGACCCGCTCGCCGACGAGGAAGAAGAGCGTCGCGCGAAGCGCAAGAAGGCCATCATGGTCACGCTGGTGGTGATCCTGTGCGTGGCGGTGCTCGGCCTCGCCGCGTGGATCACCGCGAACGTGATGAACACCAGCAGCGGCGCCCCCGACAAGGCCAGCGTGCCGTCGATCGTGGGCCTCAGCCCGCTGGAGGCCAAGGAGAAGATCCAGAAGGCCGGCCTCGTGGCCGCGCAGGAGGACGTCGCCTGCGAGCCGGGCCCGAACGGTGCCGCCGCCAAGTGCAACGCCGACCAGATCAACAAGGTGATCGGCACGAACCCGCCGGAGGGCACCCAGGTCCTCAAGGGTTCGTCGGTCACCATCTCCGTCGGCGCGCCCCCCGGTGAGGGCACCGTGCCGGACCTCGTGGGCAAGAGCCCGCAGGAGGCCCAGGCGATCCTGGACAAGGACCCGAACGGCTTCAAGCTGACGCAGGCCGCCGACGCCGTCGAGGTCGAGGACGCCAGCAAGGTCGGCAAGGTCGCCACGCAGAACCCGGCGAGCGGCCTGAAGCTGAAGAAGGGCGGCACGATCAACATCCAGCTCGGCAGGGCACCGGACAAGATCAACGTGCCGAACGTCGTGGGTGACGACGTGGACGACGCCCGCCAGACGTTGATCGGCTCCGGCTTCAAGGTCTCCATCGAGGAGGCCGACAGCGCGAGGCCGGAGGGGCAGGTCCTCTCGCAGTCGCCGGTCGGCAACAACAAGGCGGCCAAGGACACGACGGTCACGCTGAAGGTGTCGCGGGGCAACCAGCTCGAGATGCCCGACCTGGCCGGCCTCACGCAGAGGGAAGCCGAGAACAAGCTGAGGTCCCTCGGCTGGAACGGCAACCTCAACGTCGAGGAGCAGCAGGTCACCAACCCGCAGCAGGACAAGAAGGTGCTCACCCAGAACCCGGCCAAGGGTCAGGCGTTCACCAAGGGCTCGACGGTGACGATCACGATCGGCAAGTTCGGGATCATCACGTCCTAGAGCGCACTGCTTC
>JASLAV010000368.1 GCA_030146905.1 Lentzea sp.
GGCTGCTGGGGATCGGCGCCGCCTTCGTCGCCGACCACCGCAACCCCGACGGCACCGGCTGGGTGGTGCTCGCCGATCCCGAGGGCAACGAGTTCTGCGTGCTGCGCGGCGAGGCGGAGCGGGCCGCGACGGGCTGACCTAGGTGCGGGCCTGCGGCGGCACGACCACGTCCGGCAGGCCGGAGCGGACGCCCAGCACGGCCGTCAGCTCCAGCACCTCGAGCGGACGCAGCACGGCGGGCGTGTTCGCGACGACCACGAGCGCACTGCCGCGACGGCGGCAGAGGTCCTGGTGGTCGAGCAGCAGGCGGATGCCCCGGGCCCCGAGGAAGCTCACGCCGGACAGGTCCACCACGACGGGCGAGGGCGGGACGACGGAGTGGACTGCGTCGTCCAGGCAGTCGGCGAGCTCGCCGGCCGTCGAGTGGTCGAGCTCACCGGCGACGTGCACGAGGACGGTGGCGCCCTTGGTCTCGCTGGTGGTGCGGAACGGAACTTCACCGTAGGTCTGCACGCGGGCAACCTCCTGACTGACGGCACTACCGTCCATCGGGCTGGCTGCTCAACCCCCGCACGACGGTATCGCAGTGCACGTGTGCACGCCCGGCCACCGCCCCTGCGAGAGGTCACGAACCCCAGGTTCCCCTTAGGATCCGCCGGTACCTCCGCGTAGCATCGGTCGCCGTGACCGGTTTCTTCCACGAGACCGCCTTCTACGGCTCGGACGACGACTTCCTGGCGCTGGTGGTGCCGTTCCTCGAGGACGGCCTGCGCGCGGGAGAAGCCGTGCTGGCGGCGTGCACGGAGGAGAACACCGTCCTGCTGCGTGGTGCGCTCGGCGACGACGTCATGTACCTGCCCGGCACCGTCCACTACTCCCGGCCGTCCGACTCGATCGCCGCGTACCGCGACCTCTTCCGCCGGCACACCGACTCAGGAGCGCGGCAGATGCGCGTGGTCGGTGACGTGCCGCATCCCGGCACGGGGGCCTCGTGGGACTGGTGGGCGCGGTACGAGGCGGCCGTGAACCAGGCGTACGCGGAGTTCCCGGTGTGGGGCCTGTGCCCGTACGACACGAGGACGACTCCCGCCGACGTGCTCGCCGATGTCGTGCGCACGCACCCGAACATCGCGTCGGCACCCGGCGCGCACGAGGTGAACCCCGGTTTCCGCGAGGGTCTCGCGGGCACCCCGCAGGTCGCCGACGTGCTGGAACGGGGTTCACCGCTGGTCGACCTCGTCGGTGCGACGGCCGGCGCGGTGCGCGAGGCGGTCGGCGAGGTCATCGCCGGCATCGCGCTGTCGGAGGACGGCGCGCACGACGTGGTCTACGCGGCCAGCGAGATCGTCACGAACGGCCTGACCCACGGCGTCGCGCCGGTCAGGTTCCGGCTCTGGGCCGACGGCTCGCGCGTGCTGGTGGCGGTGACGGACCAGGGCCAGGGCCCGTCCGACCCGCTGGCGGGCCTGATGCCGACCACCGAGACGCGGTCGGCGGGGCTCGGGTTGTGGATCCTGCACCGGACCTGCGACTACGTGTCCATGGGCCGCGACGCCGACGGGTTCACCGTCCGGGTGAGCGTCGGCGGCCAGACGTAGGGCAGGTCGTCCGGCACGTCGGGGAAGTACCTGCGGTAGTGCTCAGGGAACTTGCGCACCAGCGACGACTGGTGGCTGCGGTGCACGGCCTCGTCGCCGATCCAGGGCGGCAGCTCCCCCGCCGCTGCCAGCTCCTCCTGGGTGCGCACCACCGTGATGTCCCTGGCCTGCGCCAGGTCCGCCCTCATCGTGACCTCGCAGGTGTCGGCGAACCCCAGTTCCCGCCAGGCCGCGCAGATCTCCACGCCGTAGCGCACGAGCGCTTCCTCGTACCCCACCCACATCTTCACCGCCGGGTGGTGGCGCCAGCCGTGGCCCGGCACCACCAGCGCGCGCTGGACCTGGAGCGTCTCGACCCGTTGCTTGCCGAGCCTGCGCTGGTCCAGCACGCGCGCCGTGGCGGCGAAGTCCGGGTGGGGCAGGAAGGTCTGCACGGGCTCAGAGCACGTAGCGCGCGGCCTGCGCCGCCTGTGCCTGGTCGACGTGCACCTCGTACCGGCGGGCCTGCAGCGTCATGACGCTGGAGAAGTCCCGCTTGCCCCGCGTGCTCCAGTGCGCGACGAACCCGAAGACCGCGCCCCAGAACGCACCGATCACCCCGCTGATCACCACGAACCAGACCCAGGAGGTGTCGCTGGTGAACAGCCCGAACAGCAGACCGATGAACACGCCGAACCACGCGCCGCTGGCCGCGCCCGCAAGCGCCGCCCGTGCTCGCGTCATGCGTCCCGTCACCTGCTCGACGGTCCTGACGCCCTCGCCGACGATCCGGACGCTCTCGACGGGAAAGCCGTCGTCGGACATCTTGTCGACGAGCCGCTGGGCGTCGACGTAGTCGGTGTAGCTCGCCAGCAGCGCGGACTCTGTCCTGGTCACCTCGTGATCGATCTCCACGTCGTTCGGCTACCCACGAGCACGCCTCGCAAACAGCGGCCCGGCCACCAGCAGCGCCGCTCCCGACGCGAGGAACGCCAGGTCATAGGCCAACTGACCGGGTGTTGACCGGACGTGGTGGTCGACCACGCCTTCGACCAGGTTGAACACTCCCCACCCCGCGAGGACCCCGCCGAGCAGCACCCGCCGCGGCAGGGGCGCGCTCCGGTCGAGCAGCGCCACCCCTGCCAGCACGACGACCAGCCAGAACAGGTGGAAGAGCCCGTCGCCGATCATCAGCCCCACGTCCCCCGCCGGGTACCGGCCGGAGAGCACCTGGGGCCTGTCCAGCAGTTGGCGGACCACGACCCCGTCGACGAACCCGCCGATCCCGATCCCCAGCACCACGGCTGCCCTCATCAGCCCATCACCGTCCTCACCAGCAGGAACACGTTCAGCGCCGAGATCACCAGCGCCGCCGACGCACCGGCCAGCGTGGTGCCGCGCCGGTTCACCGACGCGCCCATGACGTCCTTGCGCCTGGCCAGCAACACCATCGGCACCAGCGCGAACGGGATCCCGAAGGACAGCACGACCTGGCTCAGCACCAGCGCCTTCGTCGGGTCGACCCCGATTGCCAGCACGGCCAGCGCGGGCGCCATCGTCACGGCTCGCCGCAGCCACAACGGGATCCTGCGCCGCAGGAACCCCTCCATGACGACCTGGCCGGAGTAGGTGCCGACGCTGGACGCGGCCAGCCCGGAGGCGAGCAGCGCCAGCGCGAACGCCAGTGCCGCACCGGGTCCGAGCAGCTGGCCGAGCCCCGAGTGCATGTCCTCCAACGACTCCCTGGGCGCACCGGCCTGGTGGAACGCGCCGGCCGCCACCAGGAGCATGCTCACGTTCACCACCGCGGCGATGCCCAGCGCGACGACGATGTCGGTGCGGCTGCCCCTCAGCACGCCGCGGACGTCGCCCGGCCGGTGGTGCCGCTGGGTCAGCGCCGAGTGCAGGTAGATCACGTGCGGCATGACGGTGGCGCCGAGCATGCCGGTGGCCAGCAGCACGCTGTCCACCCCGGCGAACCCCGGCACGAGACCGGCCGCCGCGCCGGTCAGCGGGCCGAGGTGCAGGGTCTGGTAGAGGAAACCGCCGAGCACGACCGCGAGCAGCCCGATGATCACCGACTCGAACCGGCGCCGCCGCAGCGGTGCCAGCGCGAGGATGCCGAACGACACCACGGCCGTGATCAGGGCCGCCGGCAGCAGCGGGACGCCGAACAGCAGGTTCAGCGCCACCGCCGCGCCGACGAACTCCGCGAGGTCGGTGGCCATGGCCACCAGCTCCGCCTGCACCCACAGCAGCCGGGTGACCGGTCGCGGGTAGTGCTCGCGGCAGAGCTCCGGGAGGTTGCGGCCGGTCACGATGCCGAGCTTCGCCGACTGGTACTGGACGAACATCGCCAGCAGGCTGGCGCTGACGATCACCCACAACAGCAGGTATCCGTGCGCCGCTCCGCCCGCCATGTTCGTCGCGAAGTTGCCGGGGTCGACGTACGCGACCGCGACGACGAACGCGGGTCCCATGACGACGGCGGCGGACCTGACGCGAGCTGGCACCGTGATGCCGACCATCTGCCGATCCTCCTCAGGTGAGCTTGCGGATGGCCTTCTCGATCAGCCCGAGGTTCGCCGGGCTGGTCGCGTAGAGCAGCGGGTCCGGTTTCGGCGCGGACGCCTTGCCGCCCAGCGGTTCCGCGTTCATCACGTAGGAGAACTCGTGCGCGCCGTCCGGTGCGGTGCCGGACGCCCAGCCGCCCTCGGCACCGTGCGTCCCGTCGGAGTTGTGCCAGATCGTCCCCGCGTGCTCGGCGTGCTCCTCGTCGAACAGCGCGCTCGGCGAGATCGGGCCTTCGAGGCCGTCCTCCTGCAGCTCCTCGATCGCGGCGAGCCACATGTTCTGGTGCGCCGTGTCACGGGCGAGGTTGAACTTCAGCATGTCGCGGACGCCGGCGTCGTCGGTCATGTTGTAGAGCCGGGCGGTCTGCAACCGGCCCTGCGCCTCCGCCGCGACGTTGGCGCGGAAGTCGGCCATGAGGTTGCCGCTCGCGATGATGTACCGGCCGTTCCACGGCACGCCGTTCGAGTCCGACAGCGTGGGCCCGCCGCCGCTCACGATCGCCTGCTGCGGGTCCATCCCGCCGAGCACCGCCGCGACGACGGGGTCCTTCGCCGCCATGTCGTCGGTCTCCTCCGCGGGAGCGTTCTCCAGCAGACGCGCGACCATCGTCGCGAGCATCTCGACGTGGCCGATCTCCTCGGTCGCCACGTCCATGATCAGGTCCTTGTACTTGCCCTCCATCCGGCAGTTCCAGCCCTGGAACAGGTACTGCATGGTCACGGTCATCTCACCGAACGCGCCGCCGATCAGCTCCTGGAGCTTGCGCGCGTAGTGCGCGTCGGGA
>JASLAV010000373.1 GCA_030146905.1 Lentzea sp.
TCAACCGGCCACGCTTTTCGGCCGGTTGACACCCCTCCTCGGGTGTGGCAAAGACGCATCAGCACTGCTCGTGACGGGACCACCCCACCCACCGGGTTGTGAAGAGCTGGCTCGGCTTCGCCTTTGCTTCGCCTCGCCTTCGGCCTTGCGTTGGGGCTCTGTCCGCTACGACTTGCGTCGTGCTTCTGGTGGCCAGACCACCTCGATCGGCACGCCGCTCGCCCTTGCCTGTTCCACCACGTCCGCTGTGCCGCCTCTGCCCTGTGCCGGTACGCCGTCCCACACCGCCACCAGCAGTTCCACCGAGGCGAGCATGCGTTCGTTCGCCGCCACGTAGGCCAGGCGTCCGCTCGACATGTGCGGTAGGACGCTGACCACCGTGGCCGCTGCTCGTAGTTCGTCGTAGTCGGCCAGTTGGTGTGGTTTCAGGCGTTCCCGGTAGTCCAGCGCTGGGAGGACCACCTCCACCTCGCCGCCCAGGGCCAGCACCGCTCTTGCGAAGACCTGGTCTGCTCCCGGGGCCAGGCACGTCACGCCGACCAGAGGACTGGCCAGTTGTTCCAGCACCTCCGTCAGGGCTGCCTGGACGGCCGGGATGCACTCCGGGACCAGGTTGCTGTGTCCTGTGATGCCCACTCGCATCAGGCGGTCCGGATCGCTCTGATCGCGTCGCGGGTGTCCTGCACTGCGGGGATGTGGCGGTGCCGTGCCGCTTCCTTGGCGAAGTCCTCCAGTTTGCGCAGGACTCTGCCCGAGGAGAGCTTCGCCGCTGTCGGCAGGACCTCGTTGATCAACCCGCACGCCGCCTCCGGGTCTCCCGCCACCATCTTGGTGCGCGCCAGTCCGATCACGTCGAAGGCGCGGTTGCGCAGTTTCGACGGGTCTCGCAGTTGCAGTGCGCGCCGGATGTGTTGTTCGGCGTACACCGCCTGGGTCGGGTCGTGCATCGCGAGGTCGCGGCAGCGGGCGCCTATCACGCCCTCCAGTTCGGCCTCGTCGAAGTTGTGCAGGTAGCGGGGTTCGTTGTCCGCCTCGCGTTGCGCGAAGCTGTCCTGGGCCATTCCCACCGCCTGGTGGAACTCGCGGGTCTTGCCCATCTGGGCGTAGGCCCAGGCCTCTCGCGTCAGCAGGAGTGCCTTCAGCGTGGGCGTGCCCGTCCTGCGGGTGCCGTACTGGCCCAGCTGGACCAGTTCGAGGCCGTCCTCCGGGCGGCCGAGGTCGAACATCTGCCTGGCCATCGCGGCCAGGCACAGGGCCGCGAAGCCGTCGTTGTGGCCGGCCTTGGCCATGCGGATGGCCAGCACGTAGTAGCGCTGGGCCGCGTTGTGCAGGCCCGCGTCGAACGACATGCTCGCCGCCACCTTCGACAGTTCGGCGCCGATGAAGAACGCCCGTTCCGTCGTCGGGCCCGCCGGCGCGCGCTGGAGGCGTTCGGCCAGCTCGTCCAGCTGGCCCAGCACCGCCTTGCGCGCCAGGCCGTAGCCGCCCCTGCCGCCCCAGCCGCGCAGGCCGTCGGCCACGTGCTGCAGTGCCTCGAGCTCCTCCGCGCTGATCGCCGAGTGCGACGACCACTTCGACAGGTTCTGCAGGGGGTGCAGCCACCGCTGCAGCGGCTCGACCAGTGCTGATCCCACCGTCACCGCGGCGGCTCCTGTGAGCGCCGCTCGTCTGCTGATCGCCAAGTCGCTCCTCGCCGTCTCCTCGACCGAACGGGCAATGCTCGTCGCCTCCCAGGGGGCGGCGAGCACGTCTGGTGGGCTCGTTTCGGGTGAGCCCACCTGAGCTGGGATGACGACTCGGTCGAACCACAGTCGTTCGCCCGGCACGCCCAGTACTTGTGCGAAGTGGCGCAGCCGGTCGAGCCGGTCGATCTGGTTCTCACCCGACTCGTAACGCGAGAGCTGCGCCTGGCTGATGCCGAGCCACGCCGCCATGCGGTCTTGAGTGACTCGGCTCAGGTGCTGGGGGTGGTGCCGGTACGCGGAGATCAGGGCACCCATGTCGCGGTCTGTGCACGCGGCCGCGATCGCGGGGTGGTCCCAGAAGTCGTTCGGGACCTCAGGAGGGCCGTGCACGCCGGAACGAGCGTTGCGGCGGCAACGGTGACAGAGCCGATCGGAGTTGTCGGCGGCGATGAACGCCCCACACGGGCAAGCGCGTCTGGATCTGGGTCTCCCGGTATCCATCGGCCTCGCCCCCGTCACTGAGCGTCCTCCGAGTGTACGGAGCCGTGATCGTCAGTCCATCCATTCCATGCATAAGACGTAATGGATTCGCGTGTCGCGGCGCTGGTGCCCCCGTGCGGTGGATGAGCTTCATACGTCCGCTGCATGAGGCCCATGCAATGGCCGAGTGGTGTTGGCGTGATCTGCGACGCACCCTGCACATCGTCAGGGCACGGGTGGATCCCCGTGGGCCTGACCAGTGCCACCCACCAACGGGGAGGACCACCGCCGATGAGCCTCACGACCGCGGAGACCGGCACGGGCAGTGCCGGGATCCCACAGAACAGAGGACACGCACGGGCGATCGGGGAGGCCGTCGCCGGCTACCGGTTGCTCGGCTGGCAGGTGTCGGTCACCGAACAGGGCGTGTTCCTGCCCCTCGGTCCCGCCACCACCGCGCTGGCCATGCCGGCGCGCATCGGGTCGCGCGTCCTGGCCGACCTGAAGTCGCGCATGCTCGCCGGTCCCGTCACCGTCATTCCCGGTCCTCGCGAACACTGGATCTTCCTGGCCGAGCTGGTGGCGTTGCTGCCGACCCACCTGAAGGCGCCGCCGGAGGTCCAGTTCGTGCGCTCTCCGCACCGGATCGCGCTCCCGCCCACGATGACCAGGTACGGATCGCTGCGGTGGGCCAACCCGCCGTCGCACTCGCGGCACTGGTTCCCGCCGTTCACCGCCGTGCTCGCGCTGGCCCGGTCGGCCACCGCGGAGGACCAGCGCCGATAATCGGTGCTCGTGGACCGTCGTTCAGTGTTGTTGTGCGGGCTCGTCGCTGCTGCCTTGAGCGCATGCGGCGAGCCCGCGCCGCGCAAGACGGGCGGCGCGGGAACCGCCCGCTCGGGGGACCGCGTGACCGCCGCGTCCTCCGTGCCGGTGGGCAGCGGCGTGCTGGTGGACATGCCCGGCAACGCCCAGCTGCTGGTCGTCCAACCCCGGTCAGGTGAATTTCGCGCGTTCGACCCGTCGTGTCCGCACGTGGGCTCTTTCGTGAACCCTCCCGCCGGTGGGGTGATCACCTGCCCGTTGCACGGGAGCACCTTCGACCCCTCGACGGGCGCCGTCCGCAAAGGACCTGCGACTTCCGGTCTGGCGGAGGTCGCCGTTGCCCTTTCGGGTGAAGACGTGGTCCTCGGCTGAGACCTGTGCGTTTGCTGTGCATCGTGTGTTCGGCTGAACTCCTGTCGACCGATTCGCGTAATGCTGTGGTGTGACCCCGAACACCCACCACCACGGAGGACGGTCGTGAACACCGAAAGCCCGGTCAACAGGCGGATGGCGCTCTGCGGAATCGTGGTCGCCCTCGCGGTGCCCAGCGGTCTCGTGACGGCGTGCAGCTCTGGTTCGTCGGGCACTGGCTCCCCCACTCCGACCCAGGGAGGCTCCCAGCCGACTTCGGGATCCTCCGGCTCCGCGGGTACCGCGCTCGTCGCGCTGGCGGACGTGCCGGAGGGCGGCGGTGCCGTCGTGGACGGTCCCGACGGCAAGAAGATCGTCGTGGCGCGCGTCTCCGCCACCGAGGTGAAGGCCTACGACGCGTCGTGCCCGCACCAGGGTTCGATCGTCGCGGAACCGGCCAATGGCACCATCACCTGCCCCTCGCACGGCAGCCAGTTCTCGCCGGCGGACGGCTCCGTCAAGAAGGGCCCCGCCACCACCGGCCTGCGCGTGGTCGCGGTGGAGGTCGACGGCGACCAGGTGGTCCTGACCTGACCCTTTCTGCTTTTGTCAGACCCCGTCGATAGTCTTGGCGGCGTGGCAGATCCCTCGACGTACCGCCCCGCGGTGGGCTCGATCCCCGAGGCTCCCGGCGTCTACAAGTTCCGCGTCGCCGGTGGCCGGGTCGTGTACGTCGGCAAGGCGAAGAGCCTGCGCAGCAGGCTGAACTCCTACTTCGCCGACCTCTCCGGCCTGCAC
>JASLAV010000505.1 GCA_030146905.1 Lentzea sp.
CGTTCGTGGCGTAGTCGCCGTGCTCCGGGTTGCGGGGGCGCTCGATCGTGACCGCTGTGGGCAGGGCGGTGGGGTCGAGGCCGCGGGCGGACAGCACGTCCACGGCCGTCGCGCGGACCAGTTCAGCGAGCGCAGCGGGAGTCACCCGGCAAGTCTAGGGAAGCGTTCCCGCTGGTCTCGACCGGGATGCGCGTCCCGCGAAGTGGGAATGGCAACTGTTGACGACCACCCGGCGTGACGGCCAGTTGACGGTGATCAGACACCGTATCCCTACACTGGCCCGCGGCATGGGCGTATGACGAGACTGAGGCGGACATGACCAGCGGCAAGAAGACGAAGGCCGCGCGCTCCAGCGTAGCGGCGGCGCGCTCCTCGGTGGTGGCGAAGAAGCCGAAGCCGTGGGGGACCATCATCGCGGTGGTGGCCGTGCTGGCACTGGCCGGCACCGTGTTCGGTTACGCGTACAGCCAGATCGCGGACCGCAACGCGAAGGAGCAGGCCCTCGCCAAGTGGAACCCGTCCGAGGAGAACAAGGACCCCTCGGACCAGATCCCCGGCGTGGTCAAGGTCGAGTACGAGGCCAGCAAGCACGTCGACCCCACGCAGCGGGTCGCCTACGACCAGTCGCCGCCCTTCGGCGGGCCGCACGACAACGTGTGGGCCGACTGCACCGGCACGGTGTACGACAAGGCCGTCCGCAACGAGAACATGGTCCACCCGCTCGAGCACGGCGCGGTCTGGATCGCGTACAACCCGGACCAGGTCACCGGTGAGGCGCTGGACAAGCTGAAGGCGCGGGCCGAGGGCCAGCCGTTCACCATGCTGTCGCCGTACCCGGGCCTGGACAAGCCGGTCTCGCTGCAGTCGTGGGGCCACCAGCTGAAGGTGGACAACGTCGACGACGAGCGCGTCGACCAGTTCATCTCGTCGCTGCTGCGCAACCCGAACACCTACCCCGAGGTCGGCGCGTCCTGCGAGAACACGGCGTTCCTGTCGAACCCGGCCCCGTTCGTGGCCGAGGCGCCCGGTCCCGACGCCGTCCCGATGGACGGCGGCACCGCGGACAGCACGGAGCCGACGGGCGACATGTCGGCACCGCCGGCCGCGACCGACGCGCCCGCCGCCACCACGACCGCGGGCAGCTGACCTGTGGCAGGTGCCGAGCAGGAGGACGACGCACCCCGTCCGCGGGGGGTGACCGCGACCAGGACGGTCGTGGTGACCATCGCGGTCGTGGCCGTCCTCCTGCTCGGCGCCGCCGTCGGCCTGCTGATCAAGCTGCCGGGCGCGGACAACAGCTCGACGCCCGCGCGCGACTCCGTCGACGTCGGGTTCACGCAGGACATGTCGACCCACCACCTCCAGGGCGTGACGATGGCCAACATCGCGCGGGAGAAGACGGCCGACCCCGCCATCCGGCAGCTCGCGTTCGACATCGCCTCGACCCAGTTGGAGCAGGTCGGGCGGATGAAGGGCTGGCTGTTCCTCTGGGGCTACCCCGAGCAGTCGGTCGACGGCGAGCACATGTGGTGGATGACCTCCGGCTCGCACGGGCACGACGCGCCCGCCTCCGACTCCGGCTCCGGTGACAACCGGCGGATGCCCGGCATGGCGTCGTCGGAGGAGATCACGAGGCTCCGCTCGCTGACGGGCGTCGAGTTCGACGTGTACTTCCTGCAGCTGATGCTGCGGCACCACAAGGGCGGCGCGCCGATGGCCGAGTACGCCGCCACGCGCGCCGGGCAGTCGGTCGTGCGGACGCTCGCGGACAACATGCTCAAGTCGCAGACCAGCGAGAGCACGTACATGCAGCAGCTGATCACCGAACGCGGCGCCGCTCCCCTGCCGAGCTGACCTCCCCGCTCGCCGGCCAGGAGGCGTCCTCAGCCGGCCGGTGCAACTCTGGGAGCGCCGCCCCCGGCAGTGCGTGGGCCTTCTCCGCCGCGTCCGGAGCCAGAGCCGGGTCCACCACCCCGTCGAAGTTCAGCTCGAAGTCGCCATCACCGTTGATGCGCGACCTGACCTCCGCGTCACTGAAGATCGGGTGGACGAGGAGTGGGCCACACCGCTCCCACAGCGAATCACCATTCGTCGGTTCTCCTTCTGGTTCGACACGTGTCTGCTTCCTGGCGGGCACGTGCCCGCGATTCCCTCTCGACGTGGCGTCTGCGGTGGAATCCGCGTGAGACGACGAGCGCGGTGACCGCGCCGGCACCCGGCAAGCAGGCGATCGCGGCAAGGACGAACACTGCGACCACCACACTCGCCGCTGCGGCCAGGCGGCGCACCCGGATGCCGGCGCACGTCCCCCGACCGGGCACAGTCGTTCGTCCTGTTCGAGCAGTCCGCGCCCGGAATCGTGCACCACGACGAGGTACTGATCCCTGCCGTGCTCCAGGCACCCGGCTACGCCCGTGACCTCATCGGTCAGACCGCAGGTGTCGACCTGGAACACCGCGTCGCGGAGCGGCTGGTTCGGGGTCAGGCGTTGCGGTGGGACGACGCGCCGCTGGTCCGCGCAGTCCTCGGTGAGGCCGCGCTGCACCGCCTGCCTGTCGACCAGGACGTCGCCCGCGAACAGTTGGAACGTCTGGTCGAAGCCGGCGGATGGCCGGCGGTCGAGATCAGGGCCTTGCCGTTCGAGAGCGGCCTGCACCCGCTGATGGCCATCGGCTGCGCGTTGCTGCGCCTTGACGAGCCCGCCATCGTCCGTGTCCACCCGGAAGGCCCCGCCACCTCGACGTACCTGCACGAACCCGACGAGGTCAAGCGGTACGAAGTCCTGCTCGACCGGCTGTGGACGTTGGCGGCCGACGCCACCGGGAGTGCGACCGTCCTCCGCAAGGTGCGAACAACCGCGTCGAGGCGGCCCATGGCGGGCCTGTCGTCGGCGTGTGGGACACCGACCACCGGAAGACCGGGCCTTTCGTGGCGCCGCTCGCGCGGTGGACGGCGTTCCTCGCAGCGCTCAAGAACGGTTGGCCTCTGAGGTCGCGCGGTCGTCACAAGGGCCGCGCGACCCACCATGAGCGGTGCGGTTTCACGTCACCCGGTTGGGGCTACCCGCCGGTAGCGCGGGAGAGGCCCTCGCGAGGTCGCGACGCCGGAGGCGGCGCACTCCGACACGGAGGTCAGCGATGACCGCAGTGGATCCCGAACGGCACGTCGACGAGCGCACCGCGCGCGAGGTCGCCGAACAGGCCCGCGAGACCCGGTGGCGCCACCCCAGCTTCGGCCGGGAGCTCTTCCTCGGCCACTTCCGCCTCGACCTGATCCACCCCCACCCCAGCGGCTCCGCCGAGGACCGCGAACGCGGTGAGACCTTCCTCGCCGCCCTGCGCGAGTTCTGCGAGCACTCCGTGGACGGCGCGGGGATCGAGCGCGACGCGCGCATCCCCGACTACGTGCTCACCGAGCTCAAGCAGCTCGGCGCGTTCGGCATGAAGATCAAGCGCGAGTACGGCGGCCTCGAGCTGTCCCAGGTCTACTACAACCGGGCGTTGATGATGATCGGCTCGGTCAGCCCGGCGCTGGGCGCCATGCTGTCCGCGCACCAGTCCATCGGCGTGCCGCAGCCGCTGGCGATGTTCGGCACGGACGAGCAGAAGCAGGAGTACCTGCCCCGCTGCGCGACCGGCCAGATCAGCGCGTTCCTGCTCACCGAGCCGGACGTGGGCAGC
>JASLAV010000516.1 GCA_030146905.1 Lentzea sp.
GGCGGCCATCGACGTGAACAGGGCCATCGCCTCGTTCTCGTCGGGCACGGCGGACAAGATCGGCCAGATCGACCTGGCGGCCCCCGGCGTCGACGTCCACTCGTCGTTCAAGCTGCCGGACAAGTACCGCCGCCTGCGCGGCACGTCGATGGCGGCCCCGCACGTGTCCGGCGTGGCGGCACTGATCGCCGAGAGGACGGGCGCCCGCGGCTACGAACTGTGGGCGCGCCTGGCCTCGACCGCGCTCCGCCTGCCGCTGCCGTCCACCGACATCGGCGGTGGGCTAGTCCAGGCGCCATGACGGGCTCGGTGGACCAGGTGATGGTCTCCGTGACGGAGGGCAGCCTCCCGAAGGTCCTCGACGACCTGAGGGAGGCCGGCCTGGTGGTCGACACGGTCCTGGAGGCCCTGGGCGTCATCACCGGAACGGTGGAAGTGAGAACCATCCCGTCCCTGCTGGCGGTACCCGGCGTGCTCGACGTCGAACGGCAGTGGCGCGTACAGCTCCCGCCCTACTGACTAGGCTCTGCGTCGACCCCATTCACGTCTGATCGAACACGTGTTCTAGACTGTGCGCGGGGTCACGTCGTTGCGCAGAGAGGAAACCTGATCGTGTCGGACACGCTCACCGAGGTGCAGGCAGTCGAGGAGACCGTCGCGGAGGAGACTTCCGCGCCGGCGACGGAGACTCCCAAGGCCGAGGCTCCCAAGCCGGTCGAAGCTCCGAAGCCGGTCGAAGCTCCCAAGGCAGAGGCTCCCAAGCCCGAGGCCCCCAAGGCCGAGAAGCCGAAGGCGGGCCGCCCGAAGAGCACGGCGAAGAAGACCCGCACCGTGGAGCTCACCCTCACGGTGACCGGCACCGCCGAGGGCGAGTGGCAGGCCGACCTCGTCCACGGCACGCAGCGCGTGGTGTCGGGCCTGGTCATCCCGGCCATCGCCGTGGCCAAGGCAGCCAAGGAGCTGCACGTGGACATCGCGGAGGGCATCGAGTCGGTGCTGGAGGCGGCACGCGACCAGCACCGCATCCGCATGGAGGAGCTGGAAGCCGAGCTGGCCAGGGTGAAGGCCCAGCTGGCGGAGCTCTCCGAGTAACCGGAGCCGAGCAGACAGCAAGACCAGGAAGGGCGACCCGCAACGGAGCGGGCCGCCCTTTCGCGCACGAGCAACGAACAAGGGCGAAGGCGAGCCCGCCCGCCGCGCTGGCCGGTCCTTGATCAGTTGGCGGGGTCCGGGGGCGGAGCCCCGCTCGGTAACAGGAACCCGAAACGCAAACTCAACGAGACGGGTCAAGCACCAGCTTCCCAGCGGTACGACGAGACCGAAGGTCCTCGTGGGCCTGCCGAACCTCCGCCATCCCGTACTCCCCACCAGGAACAGCCTTCAACTTCCCCTCGACAACAAGGGAGAACAACTCACTCATGGCCCGATGAGCCAAGGTCCCGTGCTCAGCATCCCGAACCCTCAAAGCGTGAGGCAGCCACATACCCGCAACGGTCGTGGAGTGCACCAGCAACGCCCCGAGGTCAACCGGCTTCGGCCTTTCCCGCGAGGCCATCCCATAAAACGCAAGCCGCCCAAACGGAGCCAGCGCCACCAGCGACTGATCAGTGGTAGCCCCTCCAGTCATGTCCAGCACGACGTCGACCCGACGCCCGCCATTGGCCTCGATCAAGGCGGCAGTCATGTCAGCGGCACGGGAGTCGACAGCGACATCGGCGCCGAGGTCCAGAGCCAGCTTCCGCTTGTCATCGGAGGAAGCGGTGGCGATGACCCGCCCGGCCCCCCACAACTTGGCGAGCTGGACGGCGATCGTCCCCACACCACCGGCGGCGGCGTGGACGACAACCGACTCCCCCGCCTCCAGGTGGGTCGACTTGCGCAGCAACAACCAGGCGGTGGCGCCCTGGACGACCAACGACAACGCGGTCAGGTCGTCGACACCCTCGGGGACGTCGAACGTGGTCAGCGCGGGAGCGACGGCCTTCTCCGCGTACCCGCCCGACTTGGCGGTGAGGGCGACCACCCGCCGCCCGTCCGCGGTGGTGCCGACGACCTCGCCACCGGGCACCAGGGGCAGCGTCATCTGAGCCAGGTACGAGTTCTCCGCCTGGTGGGTGTCGGCGTAGTTCAGCCCCGCACGCGAGACGTTGATCAGCACCTCACCGTCACCGGGAACCGGATCCGGCAGCTCCACCTGCTGGAGCACCTCGGGTCCGCCGAACTCGGTGATCTGGATGGCACGCACGTCAGCTCTCCTTGAGCGCGATGGAAACGGGGTCCTTGCGAGCGCCTTCGACGCGCGAGCCGTCGGCGGTGCGCGGTCCTGGCGCGTTGCGGAAGCCGAACGGCTCGGAAGTACGGCCGGCCTGGACGAACCACGCCTCGCCGGTCCCCGAACCTTCCACAATGGACATGAAGGTGTCCACCACGACGGACACGGGCAGGATCGGCATCCCGATCTCGTCCAGCGTCGAACGCAGCGGCGTGATGATGTTGGTGTCGGCGAACGCGGGGCACAGCGCGTTCACGCGGATGTCGGGGTAGGCGCCACCGAGCGAACGGACCAGGCTCACGACGGCGGCCTTGTTGGCGCCGTACACGGGGTCGCCCGGCATCGGCATGAGACCGGCCATCGACGCCGTGGCGATGATCTGGCCGCCCCGCGAGCGGACAGCGGGCAGCGCGTGGTGCGCGCCGTAGACGACGCCGTCGAGGTTGATGGCCATCGCGCGCCGGTACGTCTCGACGTCGAAGTCCTCGCCCAGCGAGCAGCCGGTGCCGATGCCGGCGTTCAGGAAGGCGATGTCCAGGCCGCCGAACTCGCGCACGGCCAGCGCGACCGCGTCTGCCGAGTCGGAGGGCACCGTCACGTCGCAGCGCACGAACACGCCACCGACCTCGTCGGCGACGACCTCGCCCTGTTCGACGTCCACGTCGGCGACCACCACACGGACGCCCTGCGACGCCAGGCGGCGGGCCGCGGCGGCACCGATGCCGTTGGATCCGCCGGTGATGAGCGCGACCTTGCCGGTGAGTTCCACGGGCACCTGCCTCCTCGCAGCTGGACAGCTTCTAGGCAACATTCCGACCAGTCGGTATGGTCGTCCGCACGACGCTGGACGTCAAGCTGACTGATAGGTACGTTACTAAGCGCTTGCTTAGCTCACCATCCCCCAACGAAGGAGGACCCGTGGCCGACAGGGTTGCGATCGTCACCGGCGCGGCTCGCGGCATCGGTGCCGCGGTCGCGCAGCGTCTCGCCGCGGACGGCATGGCCGTCGCGTTGTTCGACCTCGACGAGCAGGGTGTGCGCGAGAGCGCCGACAAGATCGTCGCGGGCGGTGGGCGCGCCCTCGGCCTCAAGGTCGACGTGGCCGACGAGGAGCAGGTCAACGCCGCGGTCGCGAAGGTCGCCGAGGAGCTCGGCGCGCCGACCGTGCTCATCAACAACGCGGGTGTGCTGCGGGACAACCTGCTGTTCAAGATGTCCGCGGCCGACTGGGACACCGTCATGAACGTGCACCTGCGCGGCGCGTTCCTGATGAGCAAGGCCGTGCAGGCCTACCAGACCAAGGAAGGCTTCGGCCGGATCGTCAACCTGTCGAGCACCAGCGCGCTCGGCAACCGCGGCCAGGCCAACTACTCCGCCGCCAAGGCCGGTCTGCAGGGCTTCACGAAGACCCTCGCGATCGAGCTCGGCAAGTTCGGCGTCACGGTCAACGCGATCGCGCCCGGTTTCATCGCCACCGAGATGACCAAGGCGACCGCCGAGCGCATGAAGATCTCGTTCGAGGACTTCGTCAACGGTGCCGCGCAGGCGATCCCGGTCGCGCGCGTCGGCCAGCCGGAGGACATCGCGCACACCGCGTCGTTCCTGGTGAGCGAGGGCGCCGGGTTCGTCTCCGGCCAGGTCATCTACGTCGCCGGCGGACCGAAGGACTGAGGTTCCCACCATGCGCACGTTCGAGAACATCGACGAGCTGGTCGCCGCCAAGGGCGAGCACCTCGGTTTCGGCGAGTGGCACGAGATCACGCAGGAGCAGGTCAACCTGTTCGCCGACGCGACCCTGGACCACCAGTGGATCCACATCGACGTCGAGAAGGCGGAGCAGGGCCCGTTCGGCGGGCCGGTCGCGCACGGCTACCTGACGTTGTCGCTGGTGCCGTACCTGGTGCGGGACGTCTACACCGTCAAGAACATCAAGATGGGCGTGAACTACGGCAGCAACAAGGTGCGCTTCCCGCAGCCGGTGCTCGTGGGCGCCAGGGTGCGCGGTGGCGTCGAGCTGCTCGACGTCTCGGACATCGCGCTGGGCAAGCAGCTCGTGACCAAGGTCATCATCGAGATCGAGGGCAGCGAGAAGCCCGCGTGCGTCGCCGAGATCGTCAGCGTGATCGTTCCGTGAGGCTGTGGACCAGCAGGTCCGCGTAGTACTCGGCGAGCCGCCCGGCCGGGATGTCCCCGTCCGGGCGGTACCACGTGCCCAGCTGGTGCAGCGACCCGAAGAAGTAGTACGTGGCGACGTCGGCGGGCACGTCGGCGCGGAAGGTCCCGTCCTGCTGCCCCTCCTCGACCAGCTCGCGGAACTTCTCGTGGTAGCGCCGCCGTTCGGCCCGCACCACCTTCTGCTTCTCCTCCGAGAGGTGGTTCATCGAGCGGAAGAAGACCTTGGCGGCGTCGAAGTCGTCGATGCTCGTGACGATCACGTCGATCGCGGCCTCGCGCAGCCGCTTGACCACCGG
>JASLAV010000556.1 GCA_030146905.1 Lentzea sp.
GTGCAGGTGGAGCAGGCCGTCGAGGCCGCGCAGAAGCGCGCGGGTTCCGCCGCCACCGACGCCCGCGTGCTCGCCGACGACGTGCTCGGCAAGGTGACCCGCCGCACCCGTTCGGTCGGCGAGAAGGTCGCCAACCAGGTCGAGGACGGCGCCGAGAAGCTGGCGGAGGAGATCGTCGAGGCCGGTGGCGAGGCCGCGCACGAGGTGCGCAGCACCACCCGCAAGGCCGCGAACCGCACCGCGCCGCGCAAGCCGGCCGCGACCACGACGACCCGCCCGACCACCCCCACCACCGCCGTGAAGAAGACCCCGCCGAACACCACCAAGTGAGCCGCTGAGTTCTTCACGGAGGGGAGTGGCCCGGACGGGGCCGCTCCCCTCCCGGCGTACCGGCACGTAGTCTGGCCCTGTGTCTTCCGTGCCGTACTTCAGCCTCTGGAACCTCGACGGCATCGTGTACTTCATCGCCGACCTGGGGTTCAGCATCTTCGGCCTGTTCGCGTTCTTCCACGCGCTGACCCAGCGCGTCGACGCGTACGCCGCGATCGAGCGCATGACCAAGCCGGCCTGGCTCGGCATCACAGGTGGTGGGACCGCGGCGTTGCTGCTGTTCACACCCGGTGGCATCGGTTCGATCTTCTGGCTGGCCGGCCTCGTGGCGGTGCTCGTGTACATGGTGGACGTGCGCCCGAAGCTGATCGAGGTCCAGCGCGGCCCCCGCTGGTGATCACCCGCTCGTACGGCTCCGGCTCACCGGTGACCCTGGTCGCCCACGGGCTCGGAGCCACCGCCGGCGAGGCGCGCATCCCCGCCTCGGGGCTGCCCGGCACCCGCGTCGTGGTGACGCTGCCGTCGCACGGGGACGCCCCCGACGCACCTCCCGGGTACTGGGACTACGGCCGGATCGCCGCCGATCTCTCCTCGGTCCCGGCTGACCAGGCCGTCGGCGTCTCGCTGGGCGCCGGTGCGCTGGTCCGGCTGCTCTCGCTCGAACCCGGCCGTTTCCGCCGCGTGGCGCTGCTGCTGCCCGCGGTGCTGGACCAGCCGCGTCCGCCGTTCACGTTGCGGCAGCTCTCCGACCTGACCACGGGCCCGCCGGGCTACGTCGCCGAACGCCGGGCGGCACTGACCCGCCTGGAAGCCGCCGCCGAGCAGCTGCCGGGCCAGGTCGCCGTTCCCGACGCCTCCCTGCTGGCAGCCGTGCCGATCCCGGTGCTGGTCATCGGTGCCGTCGGCGACCCGCTGCACCCGGAAGACGTGGCGAAGGCGACGGCGGTGGCGTTCCCGCACGGTGAGCTGCTGCTGATCGACTCGCCCTCACCCATGACCACCCACCGCACCGAGCTCCGGCACAGGTTGATCTCCTTCTTCGGCGGGTAGCCGAAGTGCATGGGTGAACAGAAGAAGATCGCATTCCTGGTGGACACGGAAGGCATCGAGCAGGTCGAGCTCACCGACCCGTGGGCGCACGTCGAGAAGGCCGGCGGCGTACCGCGCCTGCTCGCGCCGAAGCTCGGCGAGGTCAAGGGCTTCAACCACCTCACGCCCGCCGACTCGTTCCCCGTCGACACGACCTACGCCGACGCCAACGCGGACGACTACGACGGTGCTGTTATTCCAGGTGGTGTTGCCAACGCGGACTTCCTGCGCATGGACGCCGACGCCGTCGCACTGGTGAAGGCCCTGGTGGCGGCGGGCAAGCCGATCGCGTCGATCTGCCACGGACCGTGGCTGCTGGTCGAGGCGGACGTGGTGCGCGGCAAGATGCTGACCTCGTTCCCGAGCCTGCGGACCGACATCCGCAACGCGGGCGGCGACTGGGCCGACCAGGAGGTCCGCGTCTGCGACATGAACGGCTGGACCCTCGTGACGTCCCGCAACCCCGACGACCTGCCGGCGTTCAACCGCGAGGCGCTGAAGGCGTTCGGGCTGGACTGAGCACCGGGATCTGCAGCTCCCGGCAGTCAGTTCCTAGAGACGTGTCTCGGCGTAGTGGGCCATGGCGTCACGGGTCCACCCGGCCATGTTGCCGCCGCCCTCGACCTCGAAGTTGACCCGGAACTCGTCCGAGTCGACGTAGAGGTCGCCGAGACCCTTGTAGGACTTCCGGTCCGGCGTCCAGCTCAGGCAGATCCAGCGGTAGTGGCGGTCGATCAGCTCCTGCGTCCGCGGAGCGTCGATCGCCGTGCCCGCCGCGTACAGGGCACCGAGCTTCTCCGCGATGTCCCGCCACTCGGCCATGAACCGGTCCGCGTCGGCACGCGTCCAGCCCTTCATCTTCTGGCGGCTCTCGGTGATGTGCTCCCGCGCACCCTCGCCGTAGCGTTCGACGAGCTCGGCCTCGTGCCGTTCCTGCGTCTTCGCGTCGAAGCCGTCGAACAGCTCTTCCATCTTCACCTCGTCCCCTCCTTCCAGTTCCTCGATCGTGCGCGCGACGGTGCAGGCGAGCCGCTCCAGCCGTTGCTTCTCGTCCTGCAGCCACCGGTGGTGGTTGCGCAGGACCGTCAGCTGGTCGGTGCCGTTCAGCATCTCCGCCACCACGTCGAGGCCCAGGCCCAGGTCGCGCAGCAGCAGGATCTGCTGCAGGCGGTGCACCTGTTCCTTCTCGTAGTAGCGGTAGCCGTTGTCACCGATCCAGGCCGGTGGCAGCAGCCCGATCGAGTCGTAGTGCCGCAGCGTCCTGGACGTCACCTTCGACATCCGGGCCAC
>JASLAV010000569.1 GCA_030146905.1 Lentzea sp.
GCTCACTCATACAGTGGCGGACGTGTCAGAGGAACCACGCCGCCGCCGCGCCCCCGCGATGAGCCCGGAGGACCGCCGCGAGGCGATCGTCCAGGCGACGCTGCCGCTCGTCGTGAAGGACGGCGCGAACGTCACCACCAGCCAGATCGCCACCGCGGCCGGGATCGCGGAGGGCACGGTGTTCCGCGTCTTCAAGGACAAGGCGGAGCTGCTCGACGCGTGCATCCAGCGCGCGCTGCACTCCGACGAGGAGGTCGCCCGCCTGGAAGCGATCCCGGCGGACGTGTCCCTGGAGGAACGGCTGACGGCGGGGGTCGCCACGTTCAGCGGCTACCTCGACCGCATGTGGGGTGTCATCGGCGCGCTGCGCGAGTCCGGCTACCAGCCGCGCGACGAGGACCACAAGAAGCACAAGGGACCGCCGGTCGGCATGCAGCAGCTGTCCGACGCCGTCGCCGGTCTGTTCGGTGACGCGGAGCTGCGCGTCGATGCCGACCTCGCCGCGCGGATGCTGCTCGGCGCCGTCTTCACGAACCGCATGGGCTCCGGTTTCGGTGAGACCACCGCGGAACCCGCCACCATCGTCGAGCTTTTCCTGCACGGCGCGCTCAAAGGGGGAGACAGATGAGTGAGCTCATGATCGAAGCCAACGAGGTGAGCAAGAAGTTCGGTGACGTGAACGCCCTCGACGGCGTCAGCGTCACCGCGAAGAAGGGGTCCGTCCTCGGTCTCCTCGGCCACAACGGCGCCGGCAAGACCACGCTGGTCAACGTCCTCACGACGATGCTGCCGCCGTCCGGCGGCAGCGCGAAGGTCGCCGGTTTCGACGTCGTGCGGCAGAGCCACGACGTCCGCAGCCGCATCGGCCTGACCGGCCAGTTCGCCGCCGTCGACGAACAGCTCAGCGGCCACGACAACCTCGTGCTGATCGCCCGCCTGCTCGGCGCCAGCCGCAGCCAGGCCCACCAGCGCGCGAACGACCTGCTGGAGCAGTTCGACCTCACCGACGCCGCCAAGCGCAACGCCAAGACCTACTCCGGCGGCATGCGGCGCCGCCTCGACCTGGCCGCCTCGCTGGTCGGCAACCCCGAGGTCCTGTTCCTGGACGAGCCGACCACCGGTCTCGACCCGGCCAGCCGCCTCGCGATGTGGGAGATCGTCGAGAAGCTCGTCGCGGACGGCACGACGGTCCTGCTGACGACCCAGTACCTCGACGAGGCCGACCGGCTCGCCGACTCGATCACCGTGCTGTCCCACGGCAAGGTCGTCGCCTCCGGCACGTCGTCGGAGCTCAAGGCGCAGGTCGGCCAGCGCACGGTGACCGTGACGCTCGACTCGGTGTCCGAAGTGGACACCGCGCTCCGGGCCATCGGCAGCGTCGGGCTCCACCCCGTCGCGGAGGGCCTCACCCTCACGACTCCCGTCAGCGCGTCACGCGATCTCGCAACGGTCGTGCGCGCGTTGGACGACAACGGCTTGGAGGCACACGAGATCGGCCTCAAAGAGCCCACGCTCGACGACGTCTACCTCACTCTCGCCGCGAACTAGGGGGAATCATGGCGACCTTGACCTGGCACGGCAGCAACTACCCGACGCAAGTCCTCGTGCTGACTGGCCGTTCTCTGCGCGCACTGCTGCGCACGCCCGCACTCGTCTTCTTCAGCGTGCTTCAGCCGTTGATCATGCTGACGCTGTTCAGCCAGATCTTCGGCAGCATCACGTCCACGGCGAACTTCCCGCCGGGCATGAGCTACATCAACTTCCTGCTGCCCGCGATCCTCGTGAACACCGCGATGCAGTCCTCTCTCGCGTCCGGTATCGGACTCGTGCAGGACATGTCGAACGGTGTGCTCGCACGGTTCCGTTCGCTGCCCATCCGCCCGAGCACGGTTCTGCTGGCGCGCAACCTGTCCGACGCCGTGCGCACCGGGTTCCAGCTCGTGCTGATGATCGCGTTCGGTGTGCTGGTGTTCGGCTTCCGGCCGGACGGCGGCGTGCTCGGCACGCTGGCCGCGCTCGGCCTCGCGCTGGTCGTGGGCTGGGCCCTGAGCTGGGTGTTCATCGCGATCGCCGCGTGGGTGCGCAAGGCGGAGCTCATGCAGACCGTCGGCTTCCTGGCGATGTTCCCGCTGATGTTCGCCTCCAGCGCGTTCGTGCCCGTCAGCGGCCTGCCCGGCTGGCTGCAGGCGATCGCGAAGGTCAACCCGCTGACCTACGCGGTCGACGCGGCCCGCAGCCTGGCGCTCGCCCACCCGGTCACCGGGGTGGCGGGGGCGCTGCTCACGAGCGGCGTGATCGCGGCAGTCGGAGCGTTCTTCGCGGTCCGAGGCTTCCGCAGGCCCCTGTCGCTCTAGTCCTTGCCCGCCATCTTCCGCAGCATCGCGTTGTAGGCCTCGAGGTCGGCGCCACCATCGGCGTCGGCCTTGCGGTCCGTCCGCTTCGCCTCACGGGCGTCCTGCCGGGCCCACTGCGCGAGCAGGGCGACCATGACCACGAGCAGCGGGATCTCCCCCGCCGCCCACGCGATGCCGCCGCCGAGCCGCTGGTCCTCCAGCAGGTTCTGCACCCACGGCAGCGCCAGGCCGCGGTAGAACTGCTCGCCGATGAGGTTCGTGGAGCTCATCAGCACGACACCGAAGAACGCGTGGAACGGGATCGACGCGAACAACAGCCCCAGCCGGCCGAGCGGCGGCAGCTTGTTCGGCGCCGGGTCCACGCCGATCACCGGCCAGTAGAAGACGTAGCCGGCGAGGATGAAGTGGGCGTTCATCGCGACGTGTGCCCAGTGGAACGGCAGCGCCGCCTCGAAGAGCCCCGAGAAGTACAGGGCGTAGAAGGACCCGACGAACAGGGCCAGCGCCACGAACGGGTTCGTCAGCAGGCGCGCGACCGGTGACTGCACGAACGCCAGGAGCCACTCCCGCGGTCCCGGCACCTCCTTGCCCACCGGCAACGCGCGCAACGCCAGCGTGACCGGTCCGCCCAGGACGAACAGGATCGGCGTCAGCATGGACAGCACCATGTGCGCTTCCATGTGGACGCTGAACATCGCCGGCGAGTAGCGGCCCATGCCGGA
>JASLAV010000571.1 GCA_030146905.1 Lentzea sp.
CGACATGTCGTTGCGGGTGTACTGGACGTCGACCAGCAGGCGCAGGAACGCGTCGCGGTCGACCTCCACGCCCGTCTCCAGCGGGATCGAGCGGTCGAGGTACGACTGGGGCGTGCCCAGGCCGTAGATGCACGACACCGAGGCGACCACGATGACGTCGCGCCGGGTGAGCAGCGACATGGTGGCCGAGTGGCGCAGGCGCTCGACGTCCTCGTTGATCGAGGAGTCCTTCTCGATGTACGTGTCCGTCTGCGGGATGTACGCCTCGGGCTGGTAGTAGTCGTAGTAGCTGACGAAGTACTCGACCGCGTTGTGCGGGAACAGCTCCTTCAGCTCGTTCGCCAGCTGCGCGGCCAGCGTCTTGTTCGGCGCCATGACCAGCGTCGGGCGCTGCAGCTTCTCGACCAGCCACGCCGTGGTCGCCGACTTGCCCGTACCGGTCGCACCGAGCAGCACCACGTCGCGCTCGCCGGAGCGCACGCGGCGTTCCAGCTCGGCGATGGCCGCCGGCTGGTCGCCGGCCGGCTGGTAGTCGCTGACGACGCGGAACTGCCCGCCGGTGCGCACGATGTCGCCGACGGGACGGTGCTCGGAGTGCGCCTTGACGGTGCTCTCCTCTGACGGGAGCTCGGTTGCGAAAGCCACGGCGAGCACGTTACGCCGGAGGTCTGACAATTTCAGATTGAGCCTGGTCAGAGCCCTAATCGCACGGACAGCAGTTGCAGTCGCAGTCGCAGTTGGGACCGCAGTCGCCGCCGTCGCACCCGTCGCGCCGCTTGTCGCTCCACGGGCCGGGGAACGGGTCGCGGCAGCAGAACTGGCAGGTCCCGCACATGTAGAGGAAGGCACCGCAGCCGGCGAAGCAGCCGCGTGGCTGCGGCTGCCAGTTCAGCTTCGGGAACGCCCACAGCCCGCTGCCCGGATCCGACCAGCGCTCCTTGCCCGGCGGGTACTGGTGCCGCTTGCGCTTGCCGAACACGCGGATGACCGACTCCTCCAGCTCGTGCACGAGCAGCTTGTGCACCAGCCGGGAGTCGGTGAACTCGACGTCCTTCAGAGCCAGCCTGATGCCGGCCAGGGCGTCCAGGCACAGCCGGTGCGCCTCCTCGACCGGGGTCCCGGTGGCCACCAGCGGGTTCCACGACCCGGACGCGCGGTCCTCCTCCAGGTCCTCGACGGCGTCGAGGAGGTGCGCGACCCGCCCGAACAGCCGCCCGACCTCGCGCAACGGCTCCGCGTTGGCGGGCCTGCCCGCGAGGAACGCGGTCTGCGCCACGGCGAACGCCGTCGCGGTCTCCGTCGGCTCGGTCACCACGAGCACCGAGCTGCCGAGTCCCGCCGCGGCCTCCACGAGGGGCTGCCGCCGCACGGAGTCGACCATGACCGACGCGTCGAACCCGAGGTCGGACGCCGTGCCGAGACCCTTGGCGGCCCAGCGCTGCGCCACCTTGCGACCCGCCCACCCCATCCGGCCGGCCAGCCCGTCGCCGTCGTCCACGTGGTCGTGGATCTTCAACGACGCCAGCACCAGCGACACCGACGCCGCCAGCCGCGCTCCCGAGCCGATGGCCACGTCCGCGGACTTCATGCCGCGCAGCGCGCACGGGCCCGCCGTCCGCCGTGAGACCTCGGACTGCGCCTCCACGGCGGCCGAGATCATCAGCCCGTCGTAGTTGGTGACGAGACGCGAGAGGTGACCGTGCTCGTCGCGCAACGACAGGCACATCCCGCACAGGTGGGCGAGCCACGCGGACCGCAGCTCAGCGCCCATCCTGTTGCGGCAGGGGCGGATGATCCCGAACATGCGCGGAATCCTAAGTGGCCGGACGCCCCGGCGATGGCAGTATCGCCGACGTGGCACACATCCATCCGCCGAAGATCGAGTACTTCGACCTGGACGCCAAGAGCAACACCGATCCCAAGGGGCAGCTGAGGAGCGTCGACGAGTTCCGGCAGACGCCGGCGGGCCTGTACATGTTCCGGCCGCTCGCGGGACATCCGAAGATCAGCCACTTCGAGAGCTGGTTCCTGCCGAAGCTGAACCTCCGCGTCACGCGCCAGTCGTGGCACCCGGGACATCAGCTCGACTTCGACTTCTACGTCGACGTCGTGGACATCTCCGCGATAGGCAGCGTCTGGAAGACGACGGACCTCTACCTCGACCTGATAGTCCGAACGGGTAGAAGTGTGACGGTTCTGGACACCGATGAACTGATCGCCGCCGTGCAGCAGAAGCTGATCACCGCCGAACGCGCGCAATGGGCACTGGAGACCACCTACTCGGCGGTGTCCGGAATTTCAGCGCACGGTCACGATGTGGTGAGGTGGCTCGCCTATTCGGGTTGTCCCACCACCTGGCGTTGATACACAGAGCGTAGTCGTCACCTGAACGTGACGTAACAAATCAGTCCAGCGTGTAACTGGGAGCATTTGTTTGACTACCCTCAGCGCTGTGGGAGCGGTCACTACACCTCAGCTGGTCGATGTCGTCGACACCTATTCTGGCGTGCGCGCATATTCGTCCGGCGGAACACGGACACTCAGTTCGTGTGAAGTCGAACGATGGGGTCTGCGAATCGAACACCCCACCCCGGAGGACCCTTTTTCGGACGCGGAGGTCACCTGGCTGATGCCAGAGGTGGGCCTGCGCCTGACGACCCACCGCGGCCGCTCACGGCACTCCCGGAGCGGCCCGAGCATCCTGTCCGCGGTCAGGGTCGAGCACGACCACCGGCACTGGCGGACCACCGACCTGCTGCTGGGCCTGGCGATCCCCGGCCGCACGACGCCCCGCATCGTGCGCACCGAGGAGTTCGCCGCGGCGGTCGCGGGCCGCGTGCTGCGGCCGGGCGACGCCGACCAGGCCCTGCGCACCGTCCACCGCGCCCTCGAAGAGCTGAGCAACGTCAACCACAACCTGACGTCGTGGCTCACGTGGCACGGCATCTACGACGCCTGGCCACCCCTGTAGGCCTCGATCCGCGCGACCGCCGCGTGCACCCACGGGTCCTTCGCCTCACCGTAGGCGAACCCGTCGGCGTCGCCCGCGAACCGCTGTGACAGCTCGAGCTTGAGGTTCGCGTACTCCTCGCGCGCCCGGTCATCGCTCCGCAGCCAGTCGCGGAAGTCGATCGCCCACCGCCAGTTGGCAGCACCCTCGACCCGCACGTGCAGGTGCACCCGGCGCCCGGGATCGGCGCCGGCGTGCAGCCGCTTGCTCCAGTCCCCCTCGCCGCGAGGCGTGTCCACGAGCGGTCCCACGTACGGGAACCCGGCCTGCGCCAGCGCCTCGCGCAACGAGTCGGCGGTCTCGATGTCCTCGACGGCGAGCTGGAAGTCGAGGACGTCCTTGGCCGCGAGACCGGGCACCGAAGTCGACCCGATGTGCTCCACGTGCCGCCCACCAGCCGCCAGGCTGATCCGCCGGCCCACCCGCAGCGCCTGAGCGGGCCAGCTTCCGTCGTACGGCACGACCACCAGCGAACCGGACGCGTACGACCGCGTCCGCACGTTCTTCTCGAACACCACCAACCGCTCCCACAGCGCCGTGATGTCCGGAACCTCACCACTGTTGTCGAGCCACACGTCCGCAACGGCCCTGCGCTGCTCGTCGGTGGCCTGAGCGGCAATCCGCTTCTCGGCGTCCTGCCGATCCATCCCCCGGCTGCCGACCAGCCGCCGCA